>CAJOQT010000086.1 GCA_905236875.1 uncultured Prevotella sp.
TCCATCTATGCAGCCTCAAAAGGTGCCATCAATTCACTGGTCTATACCTTGGCACGTGAGCTAGCTCCTGAAATTCGCATCAATGCCTTGATGCCAGGTGCCATCGAAACTCCAATGTCGGCCAACCTTGATGAAGCTTACAAAGAGGAAATGCGTCGCGATACCCCACTGGGGTGGGGTACACCGCAGGATGTGGTTGATTATGTTGAATTCTTGCTTAGCGAAAAATCAAAATGGATCACAGGGCAGACCTTGTTTGTCGATGGTGGTCGTAGTACAAAATGAAAACTTAGGAAAAATGAACGAAATAAATCTTTTCTTAACCAAAAACGGCCAATGGGTTACTAATAAGTCGATGTTTGAAACCCTGCTTTCCATTGGTGCCGACAAGTGTGATGTGTTGTATATTCACACTGCGCTGAGTTTCGGTCAGCCGAATCCACAATTGAAAAAGTCAGCCATGCTGGGTGAATTGCTGAATGTAATTAAGGCTTTGGGTGTGAAAACCGTTTGTATGCCAACTTTTACTTTTAGCTTCTGCAACGGGTTGGATTATAATCCTGCTACATCTGCCTCGCGTATGGGTGTGCTGAACGAGTTCTTCCGCAAGCAGGAAGGCGTTATCCGTTCTGCTGACCCGCTGATGTCAGTAGCCTTGATGGGCGAGGACAAAGATTTAGTGACTGGTGTTGGCCATGTGTCGTGTGGTGAAAACTCCACCTTTGATAAGTTGCGCCATCGCGACAATGTGAAGTTCCTCTTCCTTGGTCCGAAAATCGGTGATTGCCTCACCTATATGCACTATCTGGAGTGGCTATATACGGTTGATTATCGCTATAACCGTGTGTTCCGTGGCAATGTTACAATTGGAGATAAGACTTCAGTTGAGGAGTATGCACTCTTTGTTCGTTACAAGAGTGTAATTCCTAATACAGCTTCGTATGACTATGAGCAGATAATGTACGACCATGGGACAGCTTTCATTGCTCAATGTGGTGACGGTACCATTTCCATCGTTGACGAGAAAAATGCTTCAGAGGAATACAAGAAGTGCTTAGACGAGAACCCATACTATTTCGTTGATTTCGAAAATGGAGTTTTCGTGAAGGACAAAACTTTCAAGCTTGACCACGAAATGGTTGCAATGTAATGCTGGTAATAAAACAAATTGTAAATGTTCCAAAAAGTTCCAACTGCTTTGTCTTGTTTGACAAGGCAGTTGGAAACAATTGTATTGTTGTTGATCCCGGTTCTGAAGACAACAGTATCCTAAATCAGTATTTGGAACAGGAAGTATTATTGCCTGAGTATATTTTTTTGACCCATGAACACTTTGATCATTGTTGGGGTGTAGAGGATATTCGGGAGGTTTATCCTGATGTAAAATTGGTGTGTTCTCAAATATGTTCCGAGGCAATACAAGACAAGAAGAAAAATTATTCAGTATTTTATCAGCAACCGGGTTTTGATTTGAAGCCAGCTGACATTGTATTAGATGAAGTAAACTGGTCATTAAACTGGAATGGTTATCAAATAAGATTTGAGCCTGCACAAGGACATTCTGCGGCAGGTATCATCTTTTTTATAGACAGGTATGTCTTTACTGGTGATACGCTGATAAAAGACATAAAAACTGTCACAAAACTGAAAACCGCGTCAAAAAAACGTTTGATGGACAGTATTGCCATGCTTGAAAAAGAAAAGGGAAAGGTTTTAATTGTTTGCCCTGGCCATGGTGAAATGTTTAATTTGGACAGGTATGACTTATCCAAGGCATTTTCATAGAAACAATAATCATGTCAAAAAGAATTTATTTATGTTTTGCACACATGAGCGACGTTGGGCTGGAACAAAAGTACAAAACTATGGTTCATGGTTAACTGGGAATAGCAGAGCGGATGTGTGCTGCCATCGATGCAAATGACTCTTCTATTCCATTGTATATGCAATGCTATTGAGGAACAGTATGCTGACAATATACAAGAGTTGGATTATGTGCTGATGCAGATGCAGAGAATCTCTCCAACTAAATTACGGAGTCTTAGAATCACAAGATCTGCAAAGTTCCTGAATAACCTTGACTGGCACGACCCCAAGAATCAGCTTAAAATAGTAAACGCATTGAGGAATGCTCCTATAGGGGATGGAAATATCAGCGAGGGTAAGATTAAGATCGTAATCACAGATCCACATACTCAGAACCTACTTGAAAGAATGGTTGAGGAGAAGAAAGGTGTCCTTGACAAGACGTTCAGTTCACGAGTTCTGGTGCTAAATGCTGCACAATTCTTAGAAATCGTTGTTGACATTTATGGTGATGGAGCGGAAGGTGGTTATGAGAATACTATCAATGCCATTAAGAACGAGGCACACGAGATACATGATGAACTGACGAAAGAAAACATTTTTGAAAAATTCAATGATGCTTTCCACGAACATGCTTTCACAAAGATTATTGAACTTAGCGGCACTGTTGCTAAGAAAGCTGTGATGCATAAACTTGGGTTGGAATAATAAGAAAAAGGGGCCATACAAGGAGTGAAGTGAAGATGGAAACAACTTTTTCTGAGGTTGATATTACTTCGTTGAGAAAAGCTGGAGTCAATACATTTCATGAATTGTCTGATGGAAACTCTTACCTCTCGATGGGTGGAGGAATTACAACAGCGGGTACAAGTCAAGAGGCTGTTAGAACATATATTGAGATTATCCGTATGCTGGGTGATATTGAGAAGCAGATACGAGCTAATAGCGAGTTTTTGGTAAGTCACGTTCAGCCTAAGGGACACCCATTCCGGGACAAAAACCATTTTGTGTTTGTCTGTAAGAGGGTTGGGGACCGAATTCGTTTCTATGATATAGTAAACAATAACTACTGGCAGACCTGTTGGCGGATTCTACCGTTAAAGGATAGGTTTGTATGAAAAAGATAGAAAGATGACTATAGGGGAGTATTTTAAATGTCCACTCTGCGGTAAGAATTTTGCCATCAAAATGCAGATGGATAATACCTATACGCTTTACGATTGGCCTATACACGTCAGTTGTCCTGGGTGTGGTAATGAAATGGATTTATTCTTTAATGCAAAAGGACTGCAACCCAAGGAACTGAAGTCAGAAGAGGCTGAAAAGAGTATCACTTTCGGGTATTCTGCTGTTCTGCCTTTGACGAAACAGCTATACTTTAACGAACTGACAAGAGCGGGAAGAATTGCTGCTTCAACACCATTTTTGAACTTTAGCGCATTCTTTGGCCGTTTTGATGTTTCTGGCCCTTTAGGTCACTGGGTTAGTATGCTCATGGTGACTCTTATACCATATAGGCACTATCTCCTGCAATTTTTGCCAATTATCAGCCATAAGCCATGTAATGTGAAAGCGTATTCTGCTCAGTTAGCAGCATTATGCGAAGCTCATAGTCACGATGGTTTGAAGGATGAAAATGAATGTCTGGATTCTTTCGTAGATTTACATAAGGCTACTTATATGAACCTTGCGATAGCAACGTATCAGGCAACAGAGATGAAACGGTCTATAGATTTGCTTCAAGATTATACGGAGAAAGCAGATGTGCGGCAAATAGAATCCTTGATGGAAAGGGTAAACACTGTGATGGATAAGGAATACTGGCTGTGGAAAGAGGCGTTTCCAATAGTTGCAGATATTGTGAATGAGATACAGGTTCTTTTCCCCTCAATGAGCTTTGCAACACAAGGGAATTTTAATATCCCGTCAGGACAGGAATTATATACTATGACTGTGGGCTATAAGAAACTTGATGGATGGTATGCTCGTTGTTATGAGGCTTTGGTGCATGGATTGCCGTTTTTGGTTGGTTTGAATAATGCTGCAAGGAATGGAAGCGCGGATGTGTTCATGGTAAATGGTCTGAAGGATACCAGAAATCTGGAGGATTTTGCCTCTTTAAACAGCGCTGGTCGTATTGTCGTAATACGGCAAGATGCCGCATTGAATACTATCTTTGCGCCAGTAATGAATAATCACATCAGGAACGCTATACAACACCAAGGGGATCAATTTCAGGCCATGACTCAATTAGTGGAGTATCATTATGATACCACTGACAATACTAAACATGATGACTTTAGGTTGATAGATGTTGGTTTCATGGTGTTTATGCAGTTGATGCATCTATTGGAGGCTATTCTTTTGTTTTCAAGTTGTGAGAAAAGACTAAGAACGGTATGAAAAAAGAATCGGAACTAACATCTCAAGAGAGGCAGGAGAAAGCCTGGACTCAGAAGAGAATACACTACCATAACATGCAGGCTAAAGGTGTGACGGTATGGAAGGAACAGGCTCAGAACGTATTGAAGCAGAAAATGGATGAAGCTAAACTTATTCAGATATTTGAGCCTTTGCACCTAAATGAGTCTAAGGCATTGGAAATACTGTTTGAAGAGGCAAAGCTCAACAAAATACACTCGATGTACTGTGAGCTTTATGAGGAACTTCCATTTAGACCAGACATGGCGTTTGATGTTGTATGGCGTTCGTTTGAGGTGATATCCAAGTATTACTGTGCTGAAGTGTTGAGGAATGTCGGAATTTCAGATCCAGATATGTTTCAGCGCATTAGTAAAGAGGTGATATTGCCCATACTGAATAAGGATAATAATCTGGAGAACACCTTTAATTCACTGGTTGGGGCTATCCCTGAATCAACGCTACGTTATGCTGTGGTAAGACTGTATCTTAAAAGAGAGTTAGGCATTCATACTCAGTTGAAACCTATTAGAGATAGAGCACAAGACATTTTGAGTGAGGAAATGTATAATGATTTTCACGATACCTATTTTGATGAGAATAATAACTTGTCACGGGATAATCATATCAGAGCTGCGAGAATGTTACACTCTATTATTTTGGGTGCGGAAGTGGAACTGAATGGGAACAAATATAAAGAGCTACCGTTTGAGCTCAGGATTGAGTTTATCATTTCTTGTATCTTGTATGTGTCTCGATGCGAGAGGTATCACGGTGACTATATGTCGCAATTCAAGAGCAGTTTGGCAAAACAGGCCACCTATCATAACTTCTACTTCCTGCTAACCATTACAGATTTGCTGTTCTGGATTGTAATGTATAAGTTTATGGGGCACGAGAGAATTCCGACACTGTTTGAATTAGATAAACTGACAGAGTGTTCGAAAAAGAGAAGAAAGAACTTGGAAGCGGTATTTGCATAAAGGGATTGGCATGGAAGCCACAAGGGAGACAGTTGACAATTTGATTATGAATGCCTCGAAAACCATTGAGGATTTGTTCGCAAAGGTAAATGCAAATAATAGGCTGCTGAACCGCTGTGATGATCAGGTGTCAGCGGTTTTGAAACTGATGCTCGAATTAAGACGGGACATTCGTTTTATACTGATTGACCTGTTAACAAGTTTGCGGGCTTGTCTGAACGCAACTTCTACCTTTGAGAAATGCTATCACATCAAGAATCTGGAAGGTATCAGGGTGGAAGGATACCAGTTACTATGTGGATATGGTAAGGAAAAAGAATATGCCATCTGGACGCGTTTGGGAGATGAATTAAGAAGTTGTCAGGCTTCAGTTCAAGAGGAGCGTATTATAAAAGCGTTTGACGGGCTCGTACAGGTGTATGACAAGATAACTGAGACCTTCAATGGAATTGTGGCATCTGATGAGGAGCGTACAAGCAGGAATCTCACCTATCATTATGATGATGAGTTGTTGCTGGTGTATAAGCAGCTAATCACGGTAAAGGAAACCGGTGAGGATACGCCAATGAGGTTGGTTGTGCCTTGGATGGATGCTCTGCTGATGACAGTGATGATGTGCGAGACCATCCAATTTGTTGAAGAAGCTCAAGGAAACAGGTTGCCAGAAGAGAAAAGAAATGGGGATTATCATGTTGATGTGATGGCTCTGCATCTGTACCAAAAAATGGCAGAGGTGTTCTCAAAAGCTGATAGGCTGCAAGAAGGGCTTGACCTGCCATTGAATGAGATGGATAGAATCGACTGGGCTGCATTGGAGAAGAAGAAACTGCTGAAGTTGAATGAGCTGCTGCTGGAAAGAACTCAGGTGGTTGAAACGCCCAAGGTTCTTGTTAATTTGAAGGATCTGCTGAATATCGATATACTGATAAGGATAATCTTTGCGGATGTTGCCGCTATAATGAAAGCTTTTCTAAAAGCAGAAACGGATATAGAGCACGCATTGAATCTTAGGAGGCTGGTCATTTCCAAAGTATCTGCCCTTGGGCATCTTGTGGGATACAATGATGTTGAGAAGCAGAACGCATTATGGACAACAATAGAAGTGGCCGTTCCTGAAGGTGAAATTTTGCTGGGGATTGAGGCACGAACTATACGGCAGGAATTGGAATCTTTGGTTAATGACCAAGATGTAGTTAGACGGGCTCTGTATGTGCATTTGATGGATAGATATTCCCATGTAAGCAATGTGCCAGCGATTATCGCCAACCTTGAAGGTGTAGACTTGATGGTAGAGTTCAAGTCCATTACGAAACTAATCAGTGTTTTGGGGCATTTAAAGAAGTTCCTGACACCATTGTTCAAGGCCATTGAAAAGGAGCAGGATAGGAAGGCAAAGAAGACAGATGCTGAGTTCCGAGCTTTTATGAAAAAGTTTCGAGACTTGACAAATAAGCCTAATGTGTCATTAGATTTGAAAAAAACTATAAATGACTCTGCTGACCAGATGGAAAAGATGATGGAGTCGTTAAAGAAACTATAACTGCTCTAGCCAACTTGCCGCTAAAAGCGATCATACGGCTTCCGTTAAAATATGGTGGCAAGACCGCTGGCTGTAAGCAGCCCACGGACGCCCATGGACTTGCAAATAATAATAGCAATATGTGTTACTTAGAAATACAGCCAATAGTACTTACAATACTTACATCCATCATCACAGGAGGATTTGTGCTTGTGTTCGTGGAGATAGGAAACAGGAAAAATAGAGAGAATGATCGTCATGATCAAATAATGACGCCATTTATGCATAAACTATCCTCTTTCTTCAGGTACGTAAGTTGGGCAAGTCATCCAATAATATACCCTAAACACTTGAGCGAGAAAGAGAAGAGTTTTCGAGGTCTTGTTGAAGGAATGGCAAAACATGGACATAAACTAATAATGTCGGGTGGAGATTATGGCGTTGATGAGTTTATGGCTCAAGAGCTGAATGATATAGCTCTTGATATTAACAACATATGGTATTGGCACGATAAGATGAGGCCCTGCCAACTCAAATGGGATTCCAACTTTAACCATGATAGTGATTTGGTGAGACGTGAGTTGCAAGCAATAAATCCTGCATACCTTTCAGATAATCAAGGCGTAAGCCTTTTGGCCAAAATTTCAGGAGATTTCTATGTATATCATTATCAATATGTAGAGTACGAAACCTATCGCTATGAAGTATACAAAGAGCATTATAATAGGCTAACGGCTTGGGTTCTGGCCTTCTTTGTATTCGTATTGATTTTACTAAGTCTCATGCTATTCGTTCAACTGCCTGTTATTGTGCTTCAAATAGCTACAGTGTTTGTGGTCCTAATGTTGACCATGAGTTTGTTCTTATTGGCAATAGACGTAAAAGTACAATTACGTTGGAAAAATAATATTCACGCTTTTTTTTTACAGAAAGAAGAGTAGAAAGATAAGGGCTGAAAAGACAGAGTGGGCGCACGCCTTGGCGGGCGGCTACTCTGTGTGCGGAGCGGAAGGCTCTTTTGTGGGCTTGACTGCAAATGTACCTGAAGCGAAGAGAATGGAGGGTTAAAAGTTTAAGACATTTAAACTATGGACGAGATAAAGACTTCGACGGAACTAAAACTACTGATAGCTGAATGTACCGCATACGACTATAAGGTGGAACTGGAGGAGAAGAAGCCTAAGAGCTGGCTGAAGAGCGTGAGCGCTTTTTCTGACGGAGAGGGTGGTTCGCTGTTCTTTGGGGTGGATAATGATGGTATTGTAAAAGGGCTGGAAGATATTCAGAAGACGGGTGAGAGAATCAGTGAAGGCATAAACGACCGTATGGATCCGTTGCCCGACGTGGAGATGATTCCCTATAAGGTTGACGGTATGGATGTGCTGCAACTGAAGGTGAACGCTGGCAACTATACCCCCTATTACTATGTGGGTGACGGGCAACGTGTGGCGTTTGTACGTAAGGGCAGTCAGAGTGTGCCTGCAACGGCAGAGGAGATGGTGCGACTGGTGTTGAAGGGTTCGCATCAGACGTATGACTCTTTGGTTTCTGCTGACAAAATCGAGGAGAACTCGTTTGCTATGCTGGCAAAGACTTACGAGGAAAGGACTAATCTGGAATGGGACAAAAAGTACTTGCAGTCGTTTGGACTTGTGACTCCTAAAGGATTGTTGACGAATGCTGGTGTGTTGTTTGCTGATTATTGCAGTCTGAGCCAGTCTCGGTTGTACTGCACCAGATGGGACGGCTTGGAGAAAGGTGATGCCGTGAATGACGCTGAGTTTAAGGGTAACATACTGTTGCTGCTGCGTGAGGCCATGAACTTTGTGAAGGCGAATACACGTAAGGGATGGGAGAAACTGCCAAACGGAAGGAAGAATAAACCGGAATATGCAGAAAGGGCTGTTTTAGAAGCTTGTGTGAACCATTTTATTCATCGCGATTACACGGTGATGGGTGGTGAGGTACATCTTGACATTTATGATGACAGGATTGCGCTAACATCGCCAGGAGGCATGTACAGCGGTCAGATGGTGCAGGATGTGCCTATCGAGGATATTTCGTCGAATAGAAGAAACCCAGTGCTGGCTGACGTGATGGCTCAGCTGGACTATATGGAGAAACGTGGCAGCGGACTGAAACGCATCTGTAACGAGACCAAGGCCCTGAAAACTTATAAAGAGGGCAGAGATCCTGTGTTTAAGTCGTCAATCAGCCAGTTTATGACCATCATTTACTCGATGGAGTATAAGAAGGGAACTACAGAAAAGACTACGGAAAAGACTACGGAAAAGACTACGGAAAAGATTCTGAGCCTTATTGCAGAGAACCCGAGCGTGACAACAGAGGAATTGGCAATATTGTGCGGGTTGACTCCAGACGGTGTGTATTATCATACAAAACGGCTTCGCAATAGGGGCGTGCTGATTCGCGAGGGTGGTCGTAAGGAAGGTTCTTGGATTATTGTAACAAAGAAATAGTTCATCTCGCCACTGAATGCCAGAGGGACAGAATGAGGGATGATGTGCGAAGGCTGAGGTACGAGGGCATAACTGGATTAAAAATATAAGCATGCCACGTAAGGCAAGAAAAGAATCTGGAACGGGCGTGATTCATAGAGAAACATATACTAACTAAAAACCGAATGAGATGAAGAAGATTTTGTTTATTATCGGGTCGTTGAGGGCTAAGTCCTTTAACCGCCAGGTGGCTGACGTGGCCAAGGGGTTTATCGGTAGTCGTGCTGAGGTGCAGGAGTTGGATTATAGTGATATGCCTTTGCTGAATCAGGATATTGAGCAGCCAGAGCCAAAGGCGGTGGCACGGATACGGAAGACCATCGGAGAGGCTGATGCGCTGTGGATCTTTACACCTGAATATAATATGAGTTACCCTGGGCATTTGAAGAATCTGTTGGACTGGCTGTCACGTCCGGTTATCCCTATGGATTACGGCACACCTACATGTATCAATGGGAAGCGGGTGGCCATCTGTGGGGCTGGGGGTAAGGCGGCTACTGCGCATTGTCGTGCGAAGCTAACGGAATTGCTTGAGTTCATGAAGGCAGATGTGTTGCCAGAGCAAGTAGGCATTGCCGTTCCTGCCGAGGCATGGGGTACAGATGTACTCACGCTGACTGACGAGCAGAAGGCGGAGCTGAGGAAGCTGGCGGAGAAAGTGGTGATGTAAGATGTAAGATGTAAGAGGGAAGATGGAAGAAGGAAGAGGTGATCTGTACCTGCAACAGTTCAGGAGCTCTTTGATCTGTTGAAATACGACTTTAAGGAAAAAAATAAAATCATCATTATATTATGTCTGAAAGAAAGCGCATATACCTTTGTCTCGCTCACATGAGCGAGGCGGGATTGGAACAGAAATACATCAAAGAAGCGTTTGATACCAATTGGGTGAATTGCGGTTCATGGTGAATGGTTAAGGGTTAATGATTATTTCAACCGTGCACCATGAACAATTAACCGTTAACCGAAAATGGCTTCATGGTGTATCTGCTTTGTTCCTGATAGAACATGCTTTTTCTCACTTTCTGCATGAGGGCTTGACGCAAAGCGGAGGTATGGTCTCTTATTAATAGACGAGTTGAGAAACAAGGGACTGTCCTGAAGTCCCTTGCACGTAGCAAAGAATCTTTGTCTCAATTATTAACTAGCGGAGCTGTTTAAATGAAGCTCTTGTTTGTAATTGTTTATTTTTATGATGTTTTCAAAAGCTCTATACTATCCTACAATTGACATTCCTGATGAAGATTGGCTGAAAACGGCATATCTGTTCTGGGATGGTATCAAGACGATAGTGCCAGAGAGCATGGTTGGAAGTGCGTATAGAAATAATACAACCATGTCTCTTGCAGAGGAAGGATTTCTTGAACCAGTAGTTTTAAACACTGACTCAAAAGTTCTTCGGCCTTTGGCGAAAGTAGTCAAGAAATATGCCCAGACTGAGGAGGGGATGGCTTGTTTGAATCAGAGAGCACCAGAGGACGTATATATAAACCCTTATGATGATGAGAGAAGTCAATTCTACCTTCATCATGAAAAGTTACCATTTGAGGTACAAGAACTGGTGGCTGATAGGATTGGAAATGATGGTTGGGCTAGAGTTAGCGATAACTTTGCAGATTTCTATATGACATTGTTGGCTAACCGAATAGCAAGTCAGAGGTCTTTGGAACTATTGACACCATCATTGTCATTGGGCAATTTGGCTGCAGGCTTTAGAGCTGAAACTTATCATCAGCCATTTTCACAGGCTTATAGTGGAAATGAGGCTTTAGGTAGATCCATGCTTACAAAATTGGTAATAGATGGCATTACTATAGATCCACTGACATCTTTAGATGATTTGCGTATATTCAAGGAAAGATATCATTCAGAACTGCTTAACTTTAGAGCTGGTTTTGATGAGATTTCCAAAATGGAACTACCTCCAGATATAACGATAGAAGGAGTTGAGCAAAGGGCACGTGACATATATGAAACAAAGTTCCTTGGTGCATATCGAGAACTTCAAGAGTCCTTAAATGGTTTCGGTATTCATTTCCTTGTAGGTGGTATGGGAACGATTGCGTTTTCTGATGTTTCAACATGCTTTAATGAGCTCTTGAATGGACTACAGCATCCAGTACAGCTTACTATTGGTGCAGGTGCTTTATTGGGCTATAAGGGATATAAGACTGTTAGGGAGAATCGTAAAATAAAGAGAAAGCATAAAATGTCATATATGCTCGCTATTGAAAGAGAGTTGGGAAGGGGATAAATATAAATATGACACTAAAAGAATTATCAGAACACCCTGAACAGGCTTCAGAAAAAGACCTCAAAGCAATGGAAGAAGCCATGAATGCCATCAAGGAGTTTGGGAAAAGGTCGAAATACATCCTGAACGGAATTACCATGGAAAGTGGCCGCAGTCAGAATGAGTTGGCTAAAAGCTATTATGAAGAGACTATGCTGATGGCTGCTGTTCTGGAGTCGTTCGTATACAGTCCAGAACAGGAATATCAGGATATTAACAAGTTTGTGTTTAACTATACCGATAATGCTTTTATTTTTGATGTGTCGGTTGCGAGATATAATTTATATTTGGCGAAGCTGGCTATCTTAGGCTTAATAGAAGTGACGAAGGAGGATAAGTACAACCCGACATTTGCCATTACAGAAGAAGGATTGGCTGCAATAAGACAACAGAACTATTCAAATTTAGCACAGGCTGCGCTATTCAACTTGCAGACACAGCGGCTGAATGACCAGACGCTGGAGCTGAACAAGCGGGCTGTGTGTCAGAACTGGATGATGCTTGCAGTTGCCGTTGCATCTGCAATTGCTGCGATTGTGAGTGTGTTTATTGCATTATTTCGATAACAAATAATAATTATATTATGTCTGAAAGAAAAAGGATTTATCTTTGTCTGGCGCACATGTCGGACGAGGGGCTTGAGCAGAAATATATCAAAGAAGCTTTCGATACCAATTGGGTAGTGCCTCTGGGACCGAATGTGAATGGGTTTGAGAAGGATCTTGAGGAGTTCGTAGCCTCTCCCCAGCCCTCCCCTCAAGGGGAGGGGGCAAAGCGGGTGGTGGCGTTGGCGTCGGGTACGGCAGCGGTGCATTTGGCTTTGATAGCTTGTGGCGTGAGGCCTGGTGATGAGGTGATAGTGCAGAGCTTTACGTTCTGCGCGTCTTCACATCCTATTACTTACCTGGGTGCTACACCAGTCTTTATTGATTCGGAGAAAGATACATGGAATATGGATCCAGAGTTGTTGGAAGAGGCCATCAAAGACCGTATTGCAAAGACGGGAAAGAAGCCCAAGGCAATTGTGCCTGTGGCACTATACGGTATGCCGTACCAGATTGATAAGATTATGGCTATTGCTGAGAAGTACGGCATCCCTGTTGTAGAGGATGCTGCAGAAGGATTCGGTAGTCGTTATAATGGTCAGGTACTGGGTACGTTTGGCAAGTATGGTGTACTGTCGTTTAATGGTAATAAGATGATTACCACCAGCGGTGGTGGCGCTTTGATAACTGAGAATGAGGACGAGTGGCGTGAGATTATGATGTATGCCACTCAGTATCGTGAGAGTTATCCGTACTACCAGCACGAAAAGATAGGGTACAACTATCGCATGAGTAACATCTGCGCGGGTATTGGTCGCGGACAGATGACTGTGGCGAATGACCATATTGCTCATCATAAGCATGTGCAAGCTCTTTATGAGGAGTTGCTGAAGGATGTGTCAGGAATTCATGTTCATTCTCAACCATCAAGAATTAGCGAATTAGAGAATGTTCCTGTTTATGATTCAAATTATTGGTTGTGTACCATAACCATTGATGAGGATGTCAAGATCAAGTGGCAGGAGAATGCGTATAAGACGGTAGTGAAAGGAGCGGTAGGTGGAGCGGCTGGTGTCATCCACATGGCTGATTCTGCAACGACCGATTGCCAGCCGAACGATAACGTGGAGGCACTCCGTGTATTCATGGATGCCGCAGGTATCGAGGCAAGGCCCGTTTGGAAGCCGATGCACAAACAGCCTGTGTACTTGAGAGGTAATAAGGAAGATGTAAGATGTAAGAATTTCTCCGTCGTGACATCAGAAACGAGCGTGGCGTATGTGAATGGGGTATCGGAAGAGATATTCAAGGTGGGCATGTGCCTGCCTGCCGGACCGTATGTCTCAGATAATGACGTCCGATATATCGTTGATACCATAAAATTGGCTATCAACGATGAACCTTAATGTCAAGGTTAAAGTCAGCGTCAAGGTCAAATCCTAAATGAGCCAGGAATCAAAAGATCTGTTCTTTGAGCTCCTGTTGATTGCAACGGGGGCGAAGAAACAATTGTCCCGTAAGTATTCGGATCAGCAATGGTCTGAAGCGCTTGTCATTGCTGCACAGCAGACACTGACAGGGGTACTGGTTACTGCCATAGAAGTGATCGGGGACAAGGCCCTGCTTCCCTCCAGACCGATCTACATGCAATGGCTTGGCAATAGCCAGATTGTTGAGCAGAAGGCCTCCAAAATGACAAAGGCTGCGGAAGCGGTCGTCTCTTTCTTCCACAAGAAAGGCTTTGCCTGCCAGATACTAAAAGGCTGTGCCGTCGCACGGTATTATCCACACCCGTACAGACGTTCTTTTGGAGATATTGACGTTTGGGTGGATGGCGGCAGAAAGAAGGTCTATGACTTTGCGAGGTCGTTTGATAAAGATGGGATGCTATATGGCGTGAACTATCACCATGTTCATCTCCACCTGATAAAAGGGACACATGTAGAAGTACATATCTGGCCGTCGTACCTGAGCAGCCCGATCAGGAATCACCGTCTGCACCAGTTCAGCAACTTATACAGGCCTACGATGGAGACAACGATGCCTTGTCTCGCTTTTGACAGGGTGTTTATCTTGCTGCATTGCTACCAACACATGAGCGGTAACGGTGTCGGACTCCGTCAGGTGATGGACTATTTCTATGTGCTGCGTCAAGGTTTCACTGAAGAGGAACGGATTGATACCGTGAAGTGGGTGAAGAAGCTCGGCATGGGGCGCTTTGCTGCTGGTTTGATGTGGGTGCTGCGTGATGTGTTCGGGTTGGAAGACAAATACCTGATAATGGAACCCGATGAGAAAGAGGGGCGTTTTATCTTGAATGAGATATTGCTTACGGGCAACATGGGACATAGCGACAAGCGCTCGTGGGGTTCAAGGAAGTCGGCATTCTCCCGCTTCTTCCGAAACCTCCGACGCGACTTCTATATGGTAAGGCATTATCCCCACGAAGCCCTCTGGCAACCCTTCTTCTCCCTATGGCTGTATTTCTGGCGCCTCTCGAAAGGTCTGCTGAAGGATCGCAAACGCTCATCCTCCAGCCAAAGAAAGGTATGAAGACGATTAGTACCTATCAATGAGAAAGTCTCAATTTCAAATGTTTGGGCAAAATAATTTGTGGAAAGAATGTCAGATAGCTCAGCCTCAAATAAGCGGATAGCTAAAAACAGCATCTTCCTTAGTATAAGGATGGTGATAGTATTAGGTATATCCCTTTATACGACTCGAGTCATTCTCCAGATGCTTGGGGTTGTTGATTATGGTGTTTATAATGTAGTGTGTGGATTTGTGGCTATGTTCGCATTTCTTAATACTTCAATGAGTAATGGGATACAGCGGTTTTTCAATTACGAATACGGAAAGAATGGTGAAGAGGGGGTGAGAAATGTGTATTGTACATCATTATATATACAAGTTTTATTGGCATTTATCGTTGTTGTACTAATCGAAGTTTTGGGGCTATGGTATCTTCATAATAAAATGGTGATACCAATAGACCGTATGGTAGCTGCAGAATGGATTTTTCAGTTTGCTGTTTTAAGTTTCGTTTTTGTTATTATGCAAGCTCCATTTGTAGCCGCTATTATGGCTCATGAGAGAATGGATTTTTATGCAATTGTCAGTGTTATTGATGCCATATTAAAACTAGGGATAGCTTTTCTTCTACTAATCATTCCTGGAGATAAATTGATTATTTATGGTGAGTTGTTTTCTTTAATAAGTATTATCAACTTTTTTCTGTATTATTGGTATTGCAAAAAGCATTTTGATGAAATTAAACTAATACGCTGTTTTGACCGAAATCTTTTTAAATCTATGTTGACTTTTTCGTGGTGGAATTTATTTGGCTCATTTAGCGGGATTATGAAAGAACAAGGTGTAAATCTTGTAATGAATTTCTTCTTTGGTCCAATAGTGAATGCCGCCCGTGGAATATCAGCTCAAATAAACAGTGCAATACAAGGATTTGTTAGCAATATGTTGATTCCAGTTAGACCTCAAGTCATTCAATCCTATGCATGTGGTGATATTGATCGGGTCATGAGTCTTACTTATAGTATTAGTAAGTTTAGTAGCTGCTTCTTCTTTATGATGGCTATTCCTATCGCAATAGAAATAGATTATGTGTTAAGGTTGTGGCTAGGGGATGTCGTTCCTGATTATGCCAATATTTTTACCATTTTAATTTTTCTGATTTCATTTGTGGGTTTACTAAATAGTGCCATATCGACAGTTGTCCATGCGACAGGAATCATGAAACAATATCAGTTTTGGGGTAGTATGGTGAGTATTAGCTCGGTTCCAATTTCTTTTGTGTTATTAAAAGTATATTCATTTCCAGAAATTGCACTGATAACAGTTTTTGTTTGTTCATTTATTAGCCATGTTATTTGTCTTTTTATTGTAAGAAAGTTGGTGGGAATGTCTCTTGTTCAATACTTCAGAAAGACAATGATACCTATTCTGCTAGTACTTGTTATATCTTTGCTTGTTAGTATACCTGTTAGATTATTATTGAAAGATGGTTTGTTAAGGTTTGTCTGTATCCTCATTGAAAGTGAAATTGCAATAGTATTTTCATTATACTTTATTGCTTTAAATAAAGGGGAAAGAATACTGTTATCACAATTGTGGGACAGTGCAAAGAAAAAGATGAGAATTAAATAATGTGTAGGACGAATATAGTGAATTAAGATAAATATGCAAGCTATTATTTTAGCCGCAGGTATGGGCAAGCGGCTTGGAGAATATACCTACGACAATACTAAGTGTATGTTGGAGGTGAATGGTGTACGCTTGATTGACCGTGCGCTGGAAACACTGCACGAAATAGGTGTTTCACGAGTTGTTCTGGTTGTTGGATACAAGGGCCAGAACGTTAAGGATTATGTGGGCACCGACTATAAAGGTACTCCCATTGTCTATGTAGATAACCCTGTGTATGAGAAAACCAACAACATATATTCGCTCTATCTGGCGAAAGACTATATGTTGGAAGAAGATACCTTGCTTCTTGAGAGTGACCTTGTTTATGAGCCTTCTGTGGTTAAAAAGCTTCTAGATGATCCCAGCCCAAATATTGCCCTTGTGGATAAGTACGAGAGCTGGATGGACGGAACAGTAGTTACGATAGATGAAGAGAATCGTATTACTCGCTTCATTGATAAGAATCGTTTCAAGTTTGAGGAAATCAAGAACTACTACAAGACGGTAAATATTTATAAGTTCAGCAAGGCATTTTCTGCTAAATACTATGTTCCATTCTTGACAGCATACAGTACTGCTTTAGGCAACAACGAGTATTATGAGCAGGTCCTTCGAGTGATACTTCATCTTCATGACGCGCCGCTGAAAGCATTGCCTTTGACCGGTGAGGTATGGTACGAGATTGATGATGTACAAGATCTCGACATTGCTTCTGGCATGTTCGCCCCGACCGAGGATGAGCATTATGCCGCTATTTCTTTACGCTACGGTGGCTACTGGCGTTACCCGCAGATGCTTGATTTCTGCTATTTAGTGAACCCGTACTTCCCGCCCCAAAGGATGATTGATGAAATCAAGGCCAGCTTTGAGACTTTGATGCGTGAGTATCCATCAGGTATGAGGGTGAATTCTCTTCTTGCATCAAAGAATTTTAGCGTGAAACAGGACTATATAGTGGTTGGCAATGGTGCGGCAGAGTTGATAAAGGCTTTGATGGAGAATTGGACTGGGAAACTGGGAAATGTTCTTCCCACATTTGAAGAGTACCCCAACCGGCGTGATAAGGAAAACCTTGTGCAGTTTATTCCAAAGACAATAGGATTCAAGTATACAGCAGATGACCTTATCCAGTTCTTTGCTGACAAAGAAATAGATACTTTACTACTTATCAATCCAGACAACCCTTCGGGCAACTATATTCCTTTCAATGACTTGATTAAGTTGATTGACTGGACAAGAGAAAAAGGCATTAGCTTTGTGTTGGATGAGTCGTTTGTTGACTTCGCAGATGTTAAAGGACAATTCACACTGTTTGATAATGCTATACTCTCAGACAATCCACATTTGGTGGTTGTTAAAAGCATTAGTAAGTCATACGGTGTGCCAGGCTTCCGCTTAGGTGTTTTAGCTTCTGGTAATACAGAAATGATTGCTAAACTGAAGAAGGAGGTTGCTATATGGAACATCAACTCTTTCGGTGAGTTCTATATGCAGATTTATGAGAAGTACCATAAAGATTATATCAAGGCATGTGATGCTTTCCGTGAAGAAAGAGATTTATTCCTGGCTGAGCTGAAAGAGATACCGTATCTTGAAGTTTATGATAGCCAGGCAAATTATTTCCTCTGTCGAGTAACGGATAAGTTTACTTCACATGAGTTGGCCTTGCAATTATTGAAACATAATATCCTAATTAAGGATTGCGGATCTAAGAAAGCATTCAATGGAGGAAATTATATCCGACTTGCCGTGCGAAACCGCAAGGATAATCACTATCTGACTGAAACATTAAAAAACTTGTGAAAATATAATTGTTCCAAAGAACGTGTAGCGATTTTTAGTGGACAGTAATGTAATATTTAACTCGTTCCATTTTTAACGGGACACTAATATGAAGAATTAATAATAAATATGATGTCTCCATATATCCATGATTTTTATGGGGAAACAAAATTTCGAGAAAATTATGAAAGATAGAGTTCCAGATACACTTGTAGAAGCAGTAGAAAGAGTCCGTAAAATTCCTTATGCGAAAAAGGTCTTAAAACCTTTGTATGTCAGGTATTGTAAAAGAGTGTTGGAAAAAAGGAAAAAACATTTCCACAAAGATGGTTTAAATGCATTAAAACAGTTTGACAATTGTTTTCAAAGTGAACATATAGATTACTTTCTCATCTTTGGTTCGTTATTGGGCGCTATTCGCGAAAAAGGATTTATCGAACATGATTGTGACATCGATGTCGCTGTTTTTATAGAAGATAGAAATGAATTTCTAGATAAATCATTGAAAAAGTATGGATTTAAACGGATACATAGTTATAAGATAGAAGACGGGAAACTTGGTTGTGAAGAGACATATCGTTTTAAAAAAACGAGTGTTTCAATAGATATTTTCTATGTATATCCACCTATAGATACTTATCCGTATGTATGTTGTTGGAATATGTTTAGTGATTGTGTTACTCCAAGAGAGTGCATGAAGAAACATGGAGGACTTATTCCGAGGAGAATTGAACTTCCGATAGATCATAATATTATTCGCGTTCCGTTCGAAACTATTGAGGTTAATATTCCTAAGAATGCACATCAAATTTCTGAATTTAGTTATGGGGAGGATTATATGATTCCCAATCCCAATGCAAAAGCTCCTACTGATCATAGGACCATTTGGTATGATAAATTAGCAACTTATACAGAGTATTAAGTGTTGGAATGTTGAATAGTAATCTTCTAATCTTTATATAAAGATCCGAATGGGATAGACTTACTATTCCTATATCTTAAAAAAACAATTGAAACAGGTATATAGGCAGTTTGATAGTGAGAAATAGAAATAATTGTTTTATCCGAATACTATTATCATAATGAATAAAGAAACTAAATATAATTTTACTATTTTTGTCCTATTTTTGGTGATAATCTGGGCACCAGCACAGGCTTTTGTTGCTTTTGACGGAGCGTACCGAATTCCTTTCATTCTTTCTATAGTTGCAGTGCTTATGAATGGTTCTGAGATTAAGGCTCTTTGTTTTCGAAAGCCAATAGCTTTTTATCTATTATTAGCCCCCTATATGTTTATTAGTGGTTTAATACATGGTAGTCAATCAATATACTCAACAGGCGGAATGGGAATTTATTTAATGGCTTTTTCGATTTTCCAGCCATTATTAGTGATGCTATTAGTCATATGCTTATCAAGTTATAGATTTGATAAAACGTTGAAATATATTACAATAGCTATATTAGCTTATTGTATTTTAGGTTTCGCATCAGGAAAAATGACCGATTATGGAGATGACGGAGAACGATTTGAGTGCTTGATTAATAGCAATGAAGTTGCCCTAATGATAGCTATTGGATTCTTTTGCGTATTATTGTTGTATGTTCGTAAGCAAATAACACTTAGTTGTTCTTTATTTATTGCAGTTCTGCTTGTCATTGCTGTTATTTCAACCGCTTCCCGTATGGGTTTCGTTATGATTGGTATTGTATCCGTCCTTTCAATTATTATGTTAGGAAAACAGCGTAGGTTCAGGTCATTGTATGTGAGTTTGTTACTTCTATTGAGTTTTTTCTTCTTTCTATATTTTGTTATGGAGAACACCTTTGTTGGAGAGCGTTTAATGACAACTACAAGGCAAGCTGAATTTATGGAAATGGCAACAGGAACCTTTTGGGATAAATTTGGTGATCGCGGTCTTCAATACTATTATGGGTGGCCCTTTATTATTGAACATCCTTTGTTCGGAATAGGTTTCCATCAATGGATAAACGTTGGTCCTTTAGGATTGGTTTGCCATTCTGAGTATTTAGTACAGTCTCTTGAAAATGGTTTGGTAGGTTCTGTCCTTTATGTTTCTTTTTTTGTTGGTCTAATTCGACGCATTCTGCTTAAACTAAATGTTTCAGATATGCAGGAATCCCGAACTAATAAAGTCTTTTTATGTATATTTTTGTCAGTTGTTTTTGCTAATAGTGTGTTATGGACATACACAAGTACAGGTGTATTTGCAATATATGGGATGCTTTATGTCCAGACGGCAAATCATTACAGCTCAAAGATTACTAAATTTTACTAATACAATCAAATATTATGCACAAATCTTTTATAAAAACGCATTGTGTGCACTTCGTGTTGGGAGATTGTGTCTATCCACACAGGATTGGAGGTATGGAGGTGTTCAACTACTATCTTATCCGTGAATTGTCAAACAATCACGATGTGGAACTCTATTACTCTAGTTCACACGCACTCCCTTTTAAGCACGCATATTACTATAAGATGTTTTCTCTTCGTCCAACGAAAGTGTTTACTCCATTGCAGGTATTCTTTTTTCACCTCCTGCACCACTCAGTAAAGAATGTGGTGTTTTCTTATTCTGCAGCGCATTGGTTGGTATGGCGTCAGTATGCGTGGATAATAAAGCTCTTTCATTTGAACGCCATTGTTGTTATCCATTATGGTTGGCATCCTGATGGGAGTGAGAACCCGAAACATATCAGGAAGTTTTTTAAAATTGCGAATAATGTGGTTGCAGTGTCGGAAGACATCAAACGTAATTATGATGATGTATATGATATAAACTGCCAAGTAATACCTCCTTTAGTGCCTTTTGGACATTCGCATTTATCACAAGTTGAAGCTCGTAAGAAATACAATATTCCTCAAGATGCATTTGTAATCGCAATGGTAGGCTCGTTGAAGCCGATGAAGAACCCCCAAACTCTTCTTGAGAGTATAGCTGGTCTTACGGAAGATGAACGTAGAAAAATAAAGCCTCATGTTGTCTATGCTGGTGACGGTGTATTATGTACAGAACTAAAAAATTATTCCACAGAACATGGTCTAACTGAGTTTGTGACTTTTCTAGGAAATGTTCCTAAAGAACAAGTCTGTGAAGTGATGGCTATGATTGATTGTTATGTGATAGCTTCTGATTTTGAGGGTACTTCGGTTTCCGTTTTGGAAGCTATGTATAACTGCAAGCCCATTATCTATGCCAATTCTCCTGGTCTTAGAGATATGCTGGAAGATGGTGTCACGGGAAAAGCATTTACCTGTAAGGATTCAGAGGTTTTAAAGAATGTTTTGCTTGATTTTTTTTATCAGCCAGAAAAGACACAACAAATCGCCAAAGCAGCATACGAGTTATATATACAACGTTACAATTATTCACAGGTGGTTACCGCCTATCATAACATGTTAGTGTGATTATGAGAATCATACAATTAATATATTCACTTTCTTCTGGCGGTGCCGAGCGTTTTGTTGTTAGTTTATCCAATTGTCTATCCGAAATGGGACATGACGTTGAGATATGTATGTTGTTGGATGATACAGTAGAAGGAAGGCTATTTAATATAGTGTTTTTGAGACCAGGAGTCCAAATCCATAGTATGAAATTTACTACTGGTTTTTCCTTGTCAAAGAAAAGGAAAGTTGAGGCATATATACAATCAAAACATCCAGATGTAGTGCATTGTCATATGAATGTGATACCGTATATCTATGGTTTAGCATATCGAGACAAAAGCATACGTTTTATTCACACGCTTCATAATGTTGCAGAAAATACGGTTAGATCAAAATATCAATATTGGCTGAATAAGTTTTTTTATAGAAAGCAAATAATTCAACCTGTTACAATTTCGAAGAAATGTCAAGAATCGTATGTTAGTTTCTATCATTTAGATAATGCTCCTTACATTGACAATGGTTGTGCGGCTGTGGAACCCTCTTCAAATTATGAAAAAGTTTGTTCCGAAATAGAGGACTTGAAACAAGGGAAAAACATTCCCGTCTTCATCCATGTGGCTCGATTTAATATGCAGAAAAACCAAGGACTCCTGATAGATGCGTTCAATGCTTTGTCAGAAGAGGGTCGAAAATTTGTGTTATTAGTGATGGGTAATGGATTCCAAACAGAAGAAGCGATGATGTTAAGAAATCGGGCGTGCCAGAGTATTTATTTCTTGGGCGAGAAAAACAATGTCAGCGATTATCTTCTAAATGCTGATGCTTTCTGTCTGACATCTATTTTTGAGGGACTGCCTATTAGTTTGCTCGAAGCTTTGTCTGCGGGTGTAACCCCAATTTGTACACCCGTTGGCGGTATCCCTGATGTGATAGAAGATGGGAAGACAGGCTATTTGTCAGAAGACATAAACTTATCATCCTATCTTTCAGCCATACATCGGTTTTTGGATTGTCGGTTGGATTCAGATGTGTTGAAACGATATTTTGAGAACAATTTCTCCATGCTGTCTTGTGCTGAAAAGTATTTGAAAATTTATTATAGTGTGGTAAACCCAAGTTTAGTAAGAGTATGAAATTCGAATCGTATTGTTTGGAGAAGCTTAATGGGAAGTATGAGGTTCAAATACCAATTCCCCAAAGTTATAGGGATTGTATAAATCTGATACAATCTGATTATTTTCGAGTGTATGCATACAAGGCATCATTGGTCAGAATATGGCTTATGTCTTTTATAAACCATCGGATTAAGTACCTGTTGTGGATGCGCATGAGTGCTTATCGAGGTTGGTTGTACCCGATGTGTAAATTGCGTCATGAACATTATAAAAAAAAGTACGGACTGGATATTCCATCTTCAACAAAAATTGGCTGGGGCTTTTATATAGGTCATGGCATTGCAACCGTGGTGAATAGTACAGCTGTTATTGGTAATAATGTCAATATTAGCCAGTGTAGTACCATCGGGAGCAACTGTGGTCATGCTGCTTGGATTGGGGATAATGTTTATATCGGACCTAATACTTGTATCGTTGAGGATGTGCAGATAGGTAGCAATACAATCATAGGGGCGGGTTCGGTTGTCACAAAGTCCATTGAGGGTGATAGCACAGCGGTCGGATCACCTTGTAAAGTGGTGGGTAAAAACCTGCATCCAGAATTTATTCATAATCGATGGCCAATACAATAATAGCAATAAATGGTCAAAATAGTTGAATAATAATCAGTAACTCATACATGCTCTCCAAAGAAATAAGCGAAAAGATTCTTACTATTGGTTGCGAATTTTACCCTCCCAAAGGAGGAGTGGCCCAGGTAATGTACACCTATTCAAAAGAAGTGTATCCGTTTTTTCATTGTATTACCAATTCTGGGAATGGGGGGCTTATTAAGAAGTTGTGGCAGTTGGCCAGAGGTTTTATGAAGACAGCCTGTGCATTGTTGTTCAATCGAAATGTTGAGATTGTTCATATTCATACTGCATCATACAATAGTTTCAAACGATCTACGTACTTCGTTAACCTTGCAAAGAGATTTCACAAAAAGGTTATTCTTCATATTCACGGTGGAGGGTTTCGAGAGTATTTCATAACCAATCCATCTTGGATAAAGAATGAACTACTCAAAGCGGATTATATAGTCGCTCTTACTGATATATGGAAGGAGTATTTTCAAGATGAGCTTCATTTGCCCCATGTAGCAACTGTTAATAACATCATCTCTGCCCCTCAGATAAGGAATGTGAAACATGATAGCAGATTACATCTGTTGTTTTTAGGATTTATCATTGACCAAAAAGGTATCTTTGATTTAGTAGAGGTTATCAAAGAACATAAAAACGATTGGGAAGGCAAGTTGAAATTGCACGTTGGAGGAAGTCATGAAGTCGATAGGCTCAATACTTATATCAAGGATAACGGATTAGAGAATCTGATTCAATATGAAGGATGGGTGAGCGGTGATAAAAAGATAGATTTACTCAACTTGATGGATGCATATATTTTGCCATCCTATACAGAAGGCTTGCCTATTTCTATATTAGAAGCTTTATCATACGGGAAGCCTGTGATTACAACACATGTAGGAGGTATTCCCGAGGTGGTGAATGAGAAGAACGGCTATCTGTTTACTCCTGGTGATCGCAAAGCGATGTATGAAATTATCAATAGCATCATTGATAATCCAGCAATACTAAGAGAAAAAGCTAAAGACGCTTTAGAGTCAGTTGAGAGTAATTTCCCTACGAAAATTGCTGATGTGCTAGAAAGTGTGTACAAAGAGATATTGAGTAGAAACGCGTAAATGAATAGCTTAAAGATTAAGATAAAGATTGGTTCGGTACTGAACCGAATTCCATATACGATAGTTCCTTTCATTGGAGGCGTTTACAATAAAGCCTATCAGGATATCCTGCGATTTGAGAAACTTCCAATTGCTGAAAAAAAAGTGTGTGTTTATGAAAGGGTCTTTGCAATGGTAAAATATGCCTTCGAGAAAATACCTTTTTATCAGGACTATTATAGGGAACGAGGGTTTCAATTATCCGATTTGAAATCCTTTGATGATATTGAGAAGATTCCCATCATCAACAAATCGATGCTATTGGCCGTTCCCATTGAGCAGCGAAGCGCTATGCTGAAGGGAATGTTCATGGCCAACACTGGTGGCTCGTCTGGTCATCCCTTGTCGTTTTACAAGACGAAAGACTTGAAGGTGAAGGAAATGGCCTATTTTCACTATATGTGGAGCACTTTGGGATATAGGAAATCAGATGTGCGCCTGCATTTTGTGGGGAGAAGCCACTTGAATGGCAAATTGAGTTATAATATTATTGAAAACTCCATCCATGCTGATGTCTATACTCCCTTCGGTAAGATCTTGTCACAGCTGGCTGAATTGGGCTGTAAAATCAAATTCCTTCACGCTTATCCAAGTGTGTTGTATGAGTTTGCACTATATTGCGATAGTCATGCCGATGAATATAAGGCTTCGGGGTTGAATAAGACATTGAAAGGTGCTTTTCTGAAATCTGAGTATCCGCATCCAATGTTCAGGGAGAAGATAGAAAAGGTGTTTGGTATAAAGACTTTTTCTCATTATGGACATACTGAGGTATGCGCACTGGCGGGTGAGTTGCATGACGCTTTAAAATATGACGTATTACAATCATACGGATATGTGGCACCACGGAAGGTAGATGGCGAGCAACATTTAGTTACCACTACTTATGACAATTTTGCTTCTCCTCTGATTCAATATGATACGGAAGATAGTGTATCTGAATGTACTTTTGATGATGGCTTGCTAGCTGCATTCCAAATGTCAGGGGGAAGAAGCGGTGAGTATATCGTTGACAAAGCGGGAAAGAAGTTGTCTTTGACCGGTGTGATTTTTGGAAACCACCACAAACTGTTTGACTATTGTAGTCAAATGCAGATTGCCCAGTCAGAGCAGGGGAAAGCCATTGTATATTATGTTCCCAAACAGGAACTATCCGAAGGTTTTGAACCCGGAGATTATTTCGAAACAAATAATATTGAAATAGACTTTAAATTCAGAAAAATAGACGAACCTATCAAAACCAAGATAGGCAAGGTTTTACTCAAAGTAGAAGAACAATAATAGTTATTTATACATGGAAGAATTAACTCAGAAGCTCTCCAATGGAGAGATGACAGTTCAGGAGCTGCCCATGCCGCAATTGAGTGAAGGTATGGTGCTCGTGAAAAACCATTACTCACTGATAAGTGCCGGCACGGAAGGATCAACTGTAAAAGCGGCACGCCAGAACTATCTGCAAAAGGCAAAAGCCCGTCCCCAGCAGGTGGCTCAAGTGATGCAGGTGCTGAAGACACAGGGTATCGTACAGACCTACCGCACAGTGATGAAAAAGCTGGAAGCCTATTCGCCGCTGGGCTATAGTTGCGCTGGTGAGGTAATAGAGGTGGCAGATGATGTGACGGACTTCAAAGTGGGTGACCGCGTAGCTTGTGGTGGTTTGACTGCCAACCATGCCGAGGTGGTAAGTGTGCCCGTTAATCTCTGTGTGAAACTACGCGAGGATACTGACATGGCATTGGCTTGCTATAATACCCTTGGTGCCATTGCACTTCAAGGTGTCCGTCAGGCAGATATGCGTTTGGGAGAAACTTGTGCTGTGATAGGTCTGGGACTGATTGGTCAGATCGTTTGCAATCTCTTGAAGGCTTCAGGTGTAAGAGTGGTAGGTATTGATGTCAGTCCAGCTCCAGTGGCAACGGCTGCCAAGCATTGTGCAGATTTGGCTATGGTGCGTAATACAGCTGGTATTGAAGACAAAATCAGTGACTTTACGGGAGGCATCGGCGTGGATGCCGTGATTATCGCTGCGGCCACTCCGAGCCTTGACCCTGTAAACTTCGCAGGTGCCATTGTACGCAAGAAAGGTACAGTTGTCGTATTAGGAGCAGTTCCTACCGGATTTGACCGCGAGCCATATTACTATAAGAAGGAATTGCAGTTGAAGATGTCTTGCTCATACGGGCCTGGCCGCTATGACCTGAACTATGAAGAGAAGGGCATAGACTATCCTGCTGCTTACGTGCGGTGGACGGAGAAGAGGAATATGGAGGCATTTCAGGAACTGATTGCTACGAAGCGTATGGATATCTCGTATCTAACTACCCACACCTTCCCGTTAGAAGATGCACCTAAGGCATACGATATGGTGGCAAACAAGACGGAACCATATCTGGGCATTGTGTTGAAGTATGATACGAACAAGACTTACAAGTATAATAGCATCAAGATTGCTGACGCTACCAATGTCACCAGCAATGTAGGTGTTGCGTTTAATGGAGCAGGAAGTTATGCACAGGGGCAGTTGCTTCCGAATCTCCCGAGCGATATTCGTAGGGTGAGCGTGATGACCAATAGTGGTGCTACCTCAAAGCGCGTGGCAGAGCGTTTCCACTTTGAGCAATGTACGCCCAATGAGGAAGACATCATGAACAATTCCGACATTAATACGCTGTTTATCGCTACCCGTCATGATAGTCATGCTAAATACGTTATTGACGGATTGAAGAATGGGAAGAACGTGTATGTGGAGAAACCGTTGTGCCTGAATGTGGAAGAACTGGTAGAGATACAAAAGCTATGCGAAGAGAAGCAGAAGAGCGTGATGATTGGTTTTAATCGTCGCTTTTCGCCTCATGCTCAGACTATCAAGAAGAAGTTCGGCAGTGGCAAAATGTCGATGATTTATCGCTGCAATGCGGGCAGCATTCCTGCTGACACCTGGATTCAGGACATGAAGATAGGTGGTGGCCGTATCATTGGTGAGGCTTGTCACTTCATTGATTTCATGACATATATTTGTGGTAGCAAACCCGTGAAGGTGATGGCCTCGGTGATGCCTGATAACCAGAACTTGAATGATACGATGAACATTATTGTGGAGTTTGAAAATGGCTCTACGGGGGTTGTGGCCTACTATGCCAATGGCTCTAAAGCAATGCATAAGGAGTACTTCGAGGTGTTCTCTGCTGGTGCTTCCGCTACCATAGATGATTTCAACGAAACGAAGATATATACCAAAGGTAAGCCTGCCAAGTTCACTACCAGAACACAGAATAAGGGGCAGAAGGAAATGATAGATACCTTTTTCGCCAATATCAAAGATGGAAAAACACCGATTCCGATGGAAGAGATATTTGCTGTGACTTTGGCAAGTTTCGCTGCTTTAAAGTCAGTGCAAGAGGGTGGTGCACCAGTGTTTTTTTAATGTTACAGAGCACAGAAGACATAGATGAGATTCTGGGTTAGATCGGACACGAATTAATGTTTTTTTCTGGAGATAGTGGAGAATCAACAAGTAATAGAATCATTTGTCAAACTGAAGCGCTATTGCGAAGCGGAGCACTACAAGGGGTGGGATCCGTATGACGGGCTGAACTCGAAGGTGTTCCAAACGCTGCCGTTCTTCAAGAACAGCGCATTGTGCAGGCTGGTGGTGATACAGGGTTTCAAACGTAGCCCCATCAACCTAAGGCGCATGGCTAAGGTGCCGAAGGAGCATAATGCGAAGGGAATCGGGCTATTTCTGCAAGGTTATTGCAATTTGCTGAAAGCAGTTCGGAAAGACTCGTCGCTGGCTGTACACCTTGGTACAGAAGAAGAGTTGATGACGAAAATATGCGAAGTTGCGGAGCTGTTGATAGGTATGCAATCGAAAGGTGACTACCATGGTGCTTGCTGGGGTTATAATTTCGACTGGCAAGCACGAGGAGGTTTGTTCTTCCCTGCTAATACTCCTACGGTCGTGGCGACGAACTTCTGTGCCACGGCCCTGATGGAGGCGTATGAGTTGACTGGGGAGAAACGTTATCTGGACGTGGCTTTGACCTCGGCAGAGTTTGTGATGCAGGACTTGCATCGGTATGACGCGGGGAACGGGGGATTCCTGTTTTCGTACAGCAAATTGCAGGGGAACGACACTGTGTATAACGCTTCGCTATTAGGCAGTCGTTTGTTGTCCTTTTGCTACAAGTACACGGATAAACAGGAATATTTAGAGACTGCTCGGGCAAGTGTGAAGGCTTGTGTGGACGGGCAGGCAGAGGATGGTTCGTGGGTATATGGCCTTTTGGATATACAAAGCTGGATTGATTCGTTCCATACGGGCTACAATCTTGACGGATTGATAGCGTACGAGGAGCAGACGGGGGACAGGAAGTATCATGAGGCCATAGAGAAGGGCTTCCGCTTCTATGTGGAGCATTTCTTTGAAGCAGATGGAACTCCGAAATATTATCACAACCAAATGTATCCAATAGACATCCATTGCCCTGGACAACTGATGGTGACACTGGCTCGTCTGCACAAGTTTGAGGAGTATCATGTATTGGCAGAGAAGGTGATGGAATGGACTATACGAAACATGCAGGATAAGAATGGTTACTTTTACTACCAGTTGAAGAAGGGCGTAAGCTCGAAGATCAGCTATATGCGCTGGAGCAATGCCTTTATGTTTTGTGCAATGAGTTATTATTTATTGGAACAATGAAAGACATACAACGAGTAACGTTTAAGAACGGGGTGAAGTGCTATGCGTTCGGCTCGTTTGATGAGATTATTGACTTTGTGTCGGACAAGAAGGGAATACTCGTGGCGATTAACGCGGAGAAGATTCTGCATGCAACCGACCAGACTCGAGGGATTATCAACCGCAACATCGGTTATAGCGACGGCATAGGTGCTGTAATGGCACTGAAGAAGCACGGCTGCAAGGATGCAGTGAAGATGCCAGGCTGCGAGTTGTGGCTGAAGATTGTGGAGAGGCTGGCTTCGCAAGGAAAAAGTTTTTATCTGATAGGTAGTAAACTGGAGGTGATTGACGAGACTGTGACCAAGCTTAAGGTAGATTATCCTGATGTAAACATCGTCGGATATAGAAATGGATACATCAAGACAGATGAAGAGAAGCAAGCCTTGATTACTGAAATTGTTGACAAAAAACCTGATGTGGTGTTTGTCGCGATGGGTTCTCCTAAGCAAGAGCTGCTGATGGAAGAAATGTTGGAGCGACATGCGGCTATCTATCAGGGCTTGGGCGGTAGTTTCGATGTCTATACTGGACACGTGGAAAGAGCTCCGAAATGGTGGGTGGATCATAACCTGGAGTTTGCGTATAGGCTGGTCAAACAGCCTTCTCGTATCAAACGACAGATACACCTGGTGAGGTTTCTGGCCCTCGTAAAGCTCGGAAGAGTTTAATGGTTAAATGTTATTGAAGTATGACTTTCAGCCTGTAATCTACTTATGAATTTGTTTCTTGAGTTATTGCAAGTAGCATTGGGTACGCGAGAATGCTTGTCGCAGGTGCCATCAGCACGTAAATGGGATGCTATTTACGATGAGGCGGAGCGACAGGCTGTGGTGGGCGTGATGCTTGGTGGGTTGGAGAGGCTACCTCAGGAACAGTTGCCGTCTATTCTTTTTAAACTTAACTGGATAGGGACGGTGCAGATGCTGGAGGCTTCTTCGCAAGTAAATATGCAGCGTACACGAGACCTTTATGTCTTGTTTCGCGATGCAAACAGATTACGAGAAAAAAGTGACAGTAAGGGTCAAATCTGGAATTGTTGTGTGCTAAAAGGAGTAGCTGTAGCGAGATATTATCCGAAACCAGAAAGGAGACAGTGTGGGGATATTGACTTTTGGGTGATTCCCAGAGATAGTTCTGAGCTTGGAGCTCTTTGCGAGCAAAGTGAACAAGTTCGAGCAAAGAGTTTTGAGTCAGTTGGAAAGTATAAGGTTTCAAGTTGGAAGTTCCGAAAAAGCGTAATGACGTGGTTGCGGAGTCAGTATGAGATTGGACACAATGTGTGGCACAATGTGGAAGTTAAGGTGTTTGAAGATGTGCCGGTAGAAGTGCATTTTCACCCAGGATGGTTGTGGAATCCTTGGCATAACAAGCGGCTACAAAAGTTCTTTGAGAGTTTCGAACATGAAATACAAGAGTCTGACGAATTAGGTTTCCCTGTGCAGTCCGTAGTGTTTGATGCAGTATATTTGCTGGTACACATGTTCAGGCACATGGTTGCAGAAGGGGTGGGGCTGAGACATGTTGTGGATTATTACTATGTGGTGTCACAGTTGAAAGATAAAAATGAAAAGTTAAGAGTCGTGGAGACTTTACGGTCTCTTCACATGATGAAGTTTACCGGGGCGATGATGTGGGTGCTACAAGAGGTGTGTGGGATGCCAAAGGAGGAATTACTCTGCGAGCCGAACGAGAAGGAAGGAAAGTTCTTGTTGGAAGAAATAAAACGTGGTGGTAATTTTGGGCTATATAGCAACGATAATAAAGAACGGAGTGTTGTGGCGCAATTGTTTGTCATGTTGCCGCATTACCCAAATGAAATATTGTGGATAGTGCCGTGGAAGTGTTGGCACAGATTCTGGCGCATCACACACAGGGATTAAAAGCTCTTGGCAAGACAAGCTGAAGAGACGAAATAATAAAAGGTTAGAGATTAAAGATTTCTTATGAACAATTGATATTATGGATAAGGAAATTATTATAAAGCAAGAGGGAAGCAATGACGGACGTTCAATCTTTCTTTACTATGATTCCATGGCCGGAGTATATTTAGCCTATGGATTGTCGGCCTACTATACGACGTTGGTGATGGATCCGTATATGTCGTATTCCGAAGAGATGCAGATGCCAGTGGCACTACTGAGGAAAAAACATATCCTTTACCTGCGACAAAGCACAAAGAAGGCAGAGCATAAACAGAAGGACTTCTACAAGTTTGTTTTGAATGCTCCTGTTGGCGATGCCGGCTATGAGCGGTGGGTACAGAAGATCCTGGAGAAGCACAATACATTATCATATTGAATTGAGTAATGAATAATATTGTAATTATATTATTGGTTTCGTTGGGTGCGATGATAGCATCCTGGATAGCATTCCCATACGTTTTGAGGTTTGCACAGAATCACAATATCGTAGATAACCCGAATGCCCGTAAATTGCAGCGTGTTCCAGTGCCCGTTATGGGGGGATTGGTAGTCTATGCTGGAATATTGGTTGGGTGTACTATACTCTCATTCTTCCTGCGTGACATCAATTTGTTATTAGGCATTGGTGCAATGTCAATAATGTTATTCATTGGTATTTGGGACGATATGCGAGAATTGTCAGCAAAGCTGAGGTTCTTGTTGGAGTTTTCATTGGTAGGCATATACATGGCAATGACGGGTAATTATATTGACAGTTTTCATGGGATGTTTGGCATATACGAATTGAATGAGGCCGTTGCTGTTCCACTATCTTTGATTGCGGGCGTGGGCATTATGAATGCAGTTAATTTGATAGATGGAGTTGACGGCTATTCGTCAGGATATGGAATGTTTGCTTGTGGATGCTTTGCCATAGTGTTCTATGTGGCGTTGCGCCCTATTTGGGTTTGCATATCTTTAATTGTTGTGGCATCCCTCTTTCCGTTCTTTATGCATAATGTTTTTGGTATCAAGTCAAAGATGTTTATTGGTGATGGCGGTACTCTGATGTTAGGAATGTTAATGACGATTTTTGTTTTTGAAATCTTGTCAAAAAGTTCTCGATATGCCTATTTAGATCAATGCGACGTTTGTTTACCAGCTATGACGTTAGCGATTTTGTGTGTACCAGTTTTTGATACGGTCAGAGTTATGACGATGCGTATCTTTCGTGGCCGTTCACCCTTTAAACCAGACAAGACGCATTTGCACCATTTGTTTATTGATATGGGATTCTCACACTTTGGATCTGCAATGTCAATAATGATGATAAATGCGATAGTTGTACTGGTCTGGTTGTTCTTATGGTGGTTTGGGGCTACAATAGAAATTCAGGCTGTTGCGGTAGTAGTAATGGGATTCATGGTGACATTCTTCTTTTATAAGTTGATGAAAATACAGCAAAACAAAGGATTGGTTGACGAAGAGGGGTATCCACAAGGAACATGGTTGTGGCATAAGTTCTGCCAAATTGGAGAAAAAAGTCACTTTGAGAAGGGAAGAGTTTGGCATTTTTTACGCTGGTTAATGGATTCCTTGACCCCAAGATAATAAGGAGAGGTAGTTTTGTCCTAAAATAATAGGACTATTCTCCTTAAGACAGACCTTGAGGATTGAGTTCATTATAAATAATAATTTGATATCGAGATAATTAATAATTATAAAATAATAACAAAATGATTAACGTAATTGGATTGGGCTACATTGGATTGCCCACAGCATTGATGATGGCTTCCCACGGTGTGGAGGTCATTGGTACAGACTATAACAAAGAACTGGTTGCAACGCTGAACGCGGGCAGGACTACCTTCAAGGAAGACGGTCTCGATGAACTCTTTCAGTCCGCTGTGAAGGCGGGCATCAAGTTCACCACCGAATATCAGAAGACGGATATGTACATCGTGAGCGTGCCGACGCCTTACGACAAGTTCAGTAAGAAGGTCGATGCCTGCTATGTGGTGGCTGCCGTGAAAGAAGTAATGAAGGTTTGCCCGAAGGGTGCAACGGTGGTGATTGAGAGTACGGTTTCGCCAGGCACCATTGACAAGTACGTGCGCCCGGTAATTGAGGCGAATGGTTTTACGATTGGTGAGGACATCAATCTGGTTCATGCACCGGAACGTATCATTCCGGGCAATATGGTGTATGAGCTGCTGCATAACAACCGCACCATTGGCGCAGACAGCAAAGAGATCGGCGAGAAGGTAAAGGAGTACTACTCCAGCTTCTGTCAGGGTGAGATTGTGGTGACCGACATCCGCACCGCCGAAATGACCAAGGTGGTGGAGAATACCTATCGTGCCGTGAATATCGCCTTTGCCAACGAACTTTCAAGAATCTGCCGTCACGACAATATGGACGTGTATGAGATTATCAAGATATGCAACATGCACCCCCGTGTGAACATCCTTCAGCCCGGTCCTGGTGTAGGCGGTCATTGTATCAGCGTTGACCCTTGGTTCCTAGTTGGCGACTATCCGCAGCTGGCCAAAGTGATTGACGAGAGCATGAAGACCAACGACTATCAGCCTGTGTTTGTGCTGGAGCGTATCCATGAGATCATGAAGGAGCACAATATTACGGACAATAGAAGAGTCGGTCTCTACGGTCTTACCTACAAGGAGAATGTGGACGATGTGCGTGAAAGTCCGACGTTGCAGATGCTGGATATCCAGGAGCGTCACCTCGCCCGTCCGCTCAAGACTTTCGATCCATTTTTTACCGAGAAGGAAATCGTTAAGAACCAGGTTCTGGATTTTGACGAATTCTTAGATCAGATAGATATGATTGTGATTATGGTCAAGCACGATCATATCAAGCAGAATTGGGACAAGCTGAAAAGTAAGGTGATTCTGGATTGTCACAATATCTGTCCGTTGGAAGGTGTTTACCATATCTGATACTTTATATAATTTCGTAGAAATGAAGAAAGTAATGCTTGTGTTTGGAACGAGGCCGGAGGCGATTAAGATGTGCCCGCTGGTGAAGGAGTTCCAAAAGTATCCGGAAGAGTTTGAAACAATAGTCTGCGTCACTGGTCAGCACCGTGAGATGCTGGATCAGGTACTCGCTATCTTTGATGTGAAGCCCGACTATGACCTGAATATCATGAAGCAGGGGCAGGACCTCTACGACGTGACTGCCCGTGTACTGACGGGGATGCGCGACGTGCTGACTGAAACTAAACCTGATGTGGTGCTGGTACATGGTGACACTACCACCTCTACTGCCGCTGCCTTGGCTGCGTTTTATCAGCAGATTCCTGTAGGGCATGTAGAGGCAGGTCTTCGCACCCACAATATCTATAGCCCCTGGCCGGAGGAAATGAACCGCCAGATAACGGGTCGTATAGCCACGTATAATTTTGCTCCGACTCCACTGTCTGAGAAAAATCTCCTGGAAGAGAATGCGCAAGGACAGATATTTGTGACGGGTAATACTGTGATTGATGCTTTGCACATGGTGGTCAGCAAGCTCAACAACGACCCGGAATTAGCGAAACAACAAAGTGAAGTTCTTCGAGTCGCAGGGTACAATGTAACGCGGCTATATAATTCATCAAGAATTAGCGAATTAGAGAATAATGGCTGCGCAAGCAAAGAAAAATTCCCAAATTCTCAAATTCTTGATAAGAAAAAACTAGTCTTGATTACTGGTCATCGTCGTGAGAATTTCGGTGATGGATTCATCAGCATGGTGACGGCCATGAAGGATTTGAGCGAGAAGTTTCCCGATGTGGACTTCGTCTATCCCATGCACCTCAACCCTAACGTGCGCAAACCCATAGCCCAAGTTTTCGGTGATGAGGTGCTTCACCATGCTCCTTCTCCTTCAGGAGAGGGCTGGGGTGAGGCTCATAACTTCTTTTTCATTGAACCGTTGCAGTATCTGGAGTTCGTCTGTCTGATGGAGAAGAGTACGGTAGTGCTGACCGACAGTGGTGGTATTCAGGAAGAGGCTCCTGGCTTGGGTAAGCCCGTGTTGGTTATGCGCAACACTACCGAGCGTCCCGAAGCTCTGGATGCAGGTACGGTGAAACTTGTAGGCACTGACCACGACCTTATCGTAAATGAGGTGAGCCGTCTGTTGGAAGACCAGACATACTATGATCAGATGAGCCATGCTGTGAATCCTTATGGCGACGGTAAGGCCTGCTCACGTATTGTGCGTGTTTTAAACGGCGAGGCTGTTGACAGATACGAAATCAAATCGAGCTAAAGTGTTTCTCCCTAAATCATAGGGTGTAAGTGGTTTAGTCAACTGATGCCAGTTTTCCTCCAGACAGTAGTGAACAAGGATATTATCACATACATGGAGTCGCTGCGGAATGAGAAGCAGCGCGAGGTGCTGATGAGGTTTTTCAAGACCGCACCAGGCGAGTATGGCTATGGCGATGAGTTCCTTGGACTGAAGGTTCCGCAGACACGTGAGGTGGTCAAAGCTGCAGGGCCGGACTTCCCGATGGAGGAAGTGCCGGAGTTGCTGATGTCAAAATGGCATGAGGTGAGACTTTGCGGCTTTCTGATTCTTGTGGCGAAGTTTGAGAAACTGGCTACCAAGCGGTTGGAAAACGATGCTGAGGCCATCAAGAAACGTGACGAGATTGTTCAGATGTATCTGCAATACGCTGAGCAGGCGAATAACTGGGACCTCGTGGATTTGACGGCACCAAAGATACTTGGCGGATGGTTGGTGACCCCCCTCTTGTCCCCCGAGGGGAATGACCCTATGCAGATAGATTATAAACGAAAAGTGTTGGATGAGCTGGCACAGAGCAATAACCTGTGGAAGCAGCGGATGAGCATCGTGTGCACGTGGAAGACCTCGCAGATGGGTGACCCTTCGTGGTGCCTGCGTTATGCCGAGATCCATCTGCATCATCCTCACGACCTGATGCACAAGGCTGTGGGTTGGATGCTTCGTGAGATGGGCAAGCGCGTGTCAATGGATTTGCTCCGCGAGTTCCTGCATCAGCACGCCCACGAGATGCCCCGTACAATGCTTCGCTACGCCATCGAGAAGATGACGGAACAGGAACGTAAAGAATGGATGAGCACTTATTAACTAAACACAATATTAATATGGGAAAGTTTGAAGTGAACGAGCAGCGAGAGCAGAAGAACATCTTTCAATTGATGGCGCTGCCGTATGCACCGGAGGCCTTGGAGCCAGTGATTAACAAAGAGACGATTGCTTTCCATCACGGGAAGCACTTGGCCGGGTATGTGAATAACCTCAACGGATTAGCCTCACCCCCTAACCCCTCTCCGAAAGACGAGGGGAGCTTTGGAGAACTTGAGGCTCTTGTGGAGATTGTGCTTCATAGTGAGGGGGCTATCCTGAATAATGCCGGGCAGATACTGAACCATAATCTGTACTTTGGACAGTTTACTGCTCCTAAATCAGACAACAGACCTGTTGGCAGACTTGCTGAGGCCATAGACCGGCAGTTTGGTTCTTTTGAGGCTTTTAAGGAGGAGTTCCAGAAGAAAGGGGCTACACTCTTTGGGTCTGGTTGGGTATGGCTGTCAGCTGATAAGGATGGTAAACTGGTTATTACGCAGGAGCCGAATGCTGCCAATCCTATCCAGAAGGGCCTGAAGCCGCTTTTGACCTTCGATGTTTGGGAGCACGCCTACTATCTGGACTACCAGAACCGCCGTCCTGACCATCTTGCTGCACTCTGGCAGATTATTGATTGGGACGTGATAGAAAGCAGACTTGACGGATGAGTCTGTGCATAAGCTCTTAGACGTCGGGTGCTCCTTTACACTGTCTTCCGTTGATGTCTTGTGTACATGCGTGCGACGATCGCTCCGCTGATATTGTGCCACACGCTGAAGATAGCACCGGGAATGGTGGCGAGAGGATAAGCAGCAAAGTGGATGGTTGCCAGACTGCTGGCCAGTCCTGAGTTCTGCATGCCCACCTCGATGGAGATAGCCCGTTTCTTGGGTTCAGACAGACCCAGCAGCCGTCCTATCAGATAGCCGAGGCTCAGTCCGCAGAGGTTGTGAAGCACGACGACCACCATGATTATCAATCCGCCAGCCATCAGCTTATCGGCATTGGCGGCAATGATAATGGCTACAATCAGTGCAACGGCCATCGACGAGAAAGCCGGGAGATAATCCGTCGCCCGCTCTGTGAATTTAGGCCAGATCCATTTCACGAGTAATCCGACAACGATAGGCAGTATCACTACCCAGAGAATGCTTAGCAGCATTCCCGCTACATCTACATTGACGCTCTTTCCCGCCAAGGCCCATGTCAGCAAGGGTGTCAGCAGTGGAGCGAGTAGGGTAGAGACGCCTGTCATTCCTACCGAGAGTGCCAGGTCGCCTTTAGCCAGATAGGTGATGACGTTCGATGCCGTGCCACCAGGACAACAGCCTACCAGTACGACACCGAGGGCCAGTGCCTCGTCGAGCGAGAAGAGCCGGGATAATCCCCAAGCCAGTAATGGCATGATGGTGAACTGTGCCAGACAGCCGATCACCACATCCTTTGGGCGACTGAACACAATCTTGAAGTCGTGTAGGTTCAGCGTCAGTCCCATGCCGAACATCACCACGCCCAGCAGGTAGTTGATGACTGTAGGACGTATTTGTTGCAGCACGCTGGGGAACACCAATGCCAGCAAGGCAGCCGCCAGCACCAGCACGCCCATGTAATCTGATATGAAGTGGCAGAGTTTCTTCATTCTTTGCAAATTTGGTTAGCAAAGATAGTGATAATAGAGGGGAAATCGGTTACTTCGTACAGAAAATTAACAAATGTTGATTATTGTTATGAAGGACTATCCTGACAGGATGACGATGGAGCAGGCGAGGGTGTTTCAGGCTGATGTGCTGAATATTGTCAGTCAGATACCTCGGGGCAGGGTGACGACATACGGACATATCGCTGCGCTGGCAGGCTGGCCGAGTCATTCACGGATGGTGGGACGCACGCTGCGCTATTCGCCAGAAGCCATACAGCTGCCTTGTCATCGGGTGGTGAACAAAGAGGGACGAACGGCTCCTGGCTGGAGTCAGCAGCGTCCGCTGTTAGAGGCCGAGGGCGTTGCCTTTAAGAGCAATGGGCATGTAGATATGCAGCGGTTCCTTTGGGAACCGGATGTGTGATATCCTTTCCGCGTTGGAGAGAAGTCTGGAAGAAGGCTCGTCGCCGTCATTTTTTCTTTTTAGGCTTAGGCAGCAGCAGTTCCTTGCATGTCTCGCAGACAAGCTCCGAGAGGTAGTCGCGGTCATCAACGTCGGCTATATAGAAGTAATCCTTCGCTCCTTCGTATGGCGGACGCATATCGACAGTCCGCAATATCCTGCGTCCTGCTTCCGTTGGTTTCAGATAGAAGCAGTCGTCGCAGATGAGTCCGAAGATCTTCCCGTCACAATAAATCCCGTAGTCGCCAAACATTTTCCTGGTGACTATCTCGCCCGCTCCAGCGCACTGGTCGGCGATGTACTGTACAAAGTCTGAATTACTTGCCATAATCTTAGATATGGCTTCATGTTGAAGCCTGCCATTGTTTTTTTGCGATTTCCGCATCAAAGTTAGTCATTTTTTATGAAAAACACAAGAAAAATCCATTTTTATATTCGTATCAGGAGAATAATCAGTATATTTGCCGTCAGATATTGAAAAGATATGACGGCGAAGGATGTGTTTGAACTGCGTAAGCATGGACTGAAGGAAGATGCCTACAGGGTTGCCCGTAGCCTCTACGCTACAGACAAGAGTCCATACACCTCGCTGGCTATGTTCTGGGCGGCTGTCGATATCCTGAAGTCGCGGTTTGGTGAAGGCCGTATTGACGAAGCCGAAAAGATTTTCCTGGCCCTTGAACGCATGTTACCCACTGTGCCGGACAAGGAAGGCTGGGTAAATGATGCCTTCCGGAAATGCCGGGACTTATTGGAAAAAGCTCATGTGCAGAAACGGTTTGTCGAAACCGGTCCGGAGCACTTGCAGACGGGTGTCTGGGGTGAGGGGCTGGCCGCAGCTTACTTGCGTGAGAAGGGGTATGTCATCCTTGAGCGTGACTGGCATTCCAGACATCGTGACATCGACATTATTGCGCAGGACGGTGATACCACCGTCTTTGTGGAGGTGAAGACCCGTCGCACCCGTGACTTCGGCGAACCGCTTGATGCCATTGACTATCAGAAACGCAACAACCTGCGTCGCGCCATTCAGCATTACATCAATTACCGGAACATCACCAACTATCGTTTCGACGTCATCAGCATCATCGGCTCTTTCGACTGTGCGGATCCGGAGATTGAGCATATCGAGGATTTCAACATTCAGGAAATGTCCAATCGGGGAACTTGGCGTCGCAGATAGTTTTCACTTGGCCCTTCTGATTGTTAATCGAATAGCCTCCAGGTGTTCTTCCGCAAAGGCTGTGGCGTCAGTGACTACACAGGCCAGGTATCCCCCGCCGCCTGCACCTGGCATTTTCCACGCCAATACCTTATCTTTATAGGCATCGATGTAACTCTGTACACAACCTTGTATCATAGCAGGGAACATGGCGACTTGTGCGTTAAACGAAGCCTTGTAGGCCACTGCAAAGGCAGACAAGTCGTGTTCCATGATAGCCTGCCAGCAATCGTCTGCCGCTTGAGCCAATGCCTTGACCTTGGATTCGGTAATGTCTTTTCCCTCTATCACACTACATCCGGGCCTGCGCGGTTCCATCGGTATCATTACCAGATGTTCCTCCAGCCAGGACAGCACCGGCTCGTCCGGGCAGACTTCAATCTTTTCCGGCCAAAAGCGGTTGTTGTAGTAATGACGGCATAGCCCCGGCACGCAAATTCCTATCGAGTCCTGTGCCCCGCTGATAATTCCGTCCGACCGCTCAGGATCATTCTCAAAACAGAATACCAGCTTCGCCAGCATCTCTGGATCCATGTCTGGAAGCTGATAAGGCCAGATCTTCCGGATCATGTTACGGGTGCTGGTGCTCAATCCGCAGCGCTCACGTACCTCAAATGTCGGTTCCAGTGATATGGTGATTGCCCAGCCCGGTGCATACTGGCTGACATAAGGCTGGTCAATCCAGGTTCCTGCCAAGTCAAGTCTGGTGGGAATTCCGCAGACAGCATTCTTGATGGCTGTCGAAGAACGGGCCGTCAGTCCTTCCTGCGGGGTGCGTTTCAAGACCACATACTCTATGCCCCGCTCCCTGCAGAAAGCTTTCTTTTCAGGTGTGGAACCATCCTCATTGACCACAAAGACATCCGGCTTCACGAAATCCACGGTCGGGACAAAGTCCATCAGGCCGGAGCCTTGGTTGATGAAGGCGTCTTGAACATAACGGATGGATTTCACCATAAAGAGACGTTCCTTCTCACTATAGAGCGTCTTGTGTCCCTTTAGATCCTGGATTGTTGCATCGGAGCCAATGCCGACATACAGGCTTCCGTAGTTTGAAGCCTGCCGGAAGAACTCCACATGCCCGCTATGCAATAGGTCATAGCAACCGGAAACAAATACCTTTTTCATTATAAAACCTTAAATCTCAAATCTCCAACCTCAAATCTCTTGATTATTCTTCGCTTGCAAAATTACAATTAAAATTCAAATCATTGTCATAATTCACAAAAAAGTTATATCTTTGTCCCTGAAAAAGTGATTGCTCATGCTGACGGAGAAGACGATGGAGAAGCTGCGGATACTTGCAGAGTCGGCGAAGTACGATGTGTCGTGCTCGTCGAGCGGCACCGTGCGCTCCGGCAAGAAAGGCATGGTAGGCTCAACCGTAGGCGGTGTGGGCATCTGCCACTCGTTTGCCGACGACGGGCGTTGCATCTCGCTGCTGAAGGTGATGCTGACGAACTACTGCATGTACGACTGCGCCTACTGCATCAACCGGCGCACCAACGACATCAAACGGGCTACGCTCTCCGTCTCCGAGCTCGAAGAGATTACCATGGAGTTCTATCGTCGCAACTACATCGAGGGCCTGTTCCTGTCGAGTGGCGTGGTGAGGAATCCCGACTATACGATGGAGCGCTTGACGGCCATTGTGCGCGACCTGCGCACCGTACACCGCTTCAATGGCTACATCCACCTGAAGACCATTCCTGGAGCAAGTCAGGAGTTGCTGCAGGAGGCCGGCCGCTATGCCGATCGCATGAGCGTGAACATCGAGATTCCCAAGGAAGAGTCGCTGAAGGCTCTGGCACCAGAGAAAGACCACAAGAGCATCTTCCTGCCCATGAGGCAGATTCAGCAGGGCGTATTAGAGAACAAGGAAGACCGCCGGAAGTTCCGCTACGCCCCGCGCTTTGTGCCGGCCGGTCAATCGACGCAGATGATTGTAGGTGCGACGAAGGAGAGCGACCTCGACATCCTGCGTATGTCCAATGCCATGTACCAGCAGCCCACCATGCGGCGTGTCTATTACTCCGGCTACGTCAGCGTGAATACCTACGACCCCCGTCTGCCCGTCCTGAAGCAGCCGCCGTTGGTTCGTGAGAACCGCCTGTATCAGGCCGACTGGCTCATGCGGTTCTATCACTTCCGTGTCGATGAGATAGTAGATGACAAGCACACCCATCTCGACCTTGACGTCGATCCCAAACTCGGCTGGGCTTTGCGCCATCCCGAGTTCTTCCCTGTCGATATCAACAGCGCCCCCTACGAGCATATCCTCCGTGTGCCAGGCATCGGCGTCAAGTCGGCGATGCTTATCGTCAACTCGCGTCGCTTCAACCGCATCACCTCCTACCACCTCAAGAAAATAGGTGTAGTGATGAAGAAGGCGAAATACTTCATCACCTGTGGTGAGCTCACCTCTTCGTTCTCCCAACCCATCGTCGGCATCAATGAGCTCCATCCAGAACGCCTCCGTCCCCTGCTGCTCTCAAAGGCCCAACAGAAACGGGCTGCCGAGGAACAACAGCTGACGCTTGACTTTAAGGAGGAATAAAACACTTATCATGTTAATTGTTATATCGTTTCGGGTATAATTTTGTTATAATACACTAAATTTATACCCGTTTTGGTATATTATTCAAGAATAATGTTTATCTTTGTACCCGTTAAGGTATAATTGCTATGACTTTATCGGAGCATATTAAGCAAAAACGGAAGAAAAACGGCCTTTCTCAGGTTGAATTGGCAGAGAGGGCCGGAGTAGGTCTCAGGTTCGTGAGAGACCTCGAACAAGGGAAGCAGACCTTACGGATGGATAAGGTAAATGATGTGCTTGCCCTGTTTGGGGAACATCTCGGACCAGTTAAAACTGAACTTGTATGAAGCAGGCTGGTATTTATGTAAACGACATCTATTGTGGTATCCTCACAGAAGATGAGGAGGGATTTCACTTCACCTACGATAAGTCGTTCCTTGCCTCTTCGGGTGCAGTCCCCGTTAGTCCCACCATGCCTCTGACGGACGAACCGTACGACAAGGAAATGATGTTCCCTGTCTTTGACGGACTCATTCCTGAGGGCTGGCTTCTGGATATCGCATCCTCGTCGTGGAAGATTGACCCACGTGACAGGATGTCACTCTTGATAGCATGCTGCAAGGATTGTATAGGTAACATCAGCGTAAAACCATTGGACCATGAGTAAGTGTTTATACTGTTATCAGGAATTGGAAGACGGTCAGCAGGACTATCATCCTGGCTGCGCACGAAAGATATTTGGCAGTGAAACGGCACCTTTTCTTCCATATACGCGCGAAAATATGTTGGAATTGGCTCGACAGGTTATCCGCACCAGTGCATCTGTTACTGGTGTGCAAGCCAAGATGTCTTTAGACGTAAATCGTGGTGGAAAGAGTGAACCTGCCAAATTCACCATCGTGGGGCTGTGGGGCAAATATATCTTCAAACCGCAAAGCAGCAAGTATCCCTGTCTGCCCGAATTGGAAGACCTCACGATGAAAATGGCGGAAGCCGCTCATATCCGCACTGCCCGTCATACACTCATCCGACTGGCTGATGGCGAGCTGGGCTACCTGACTCTCCGCATGGATCGTGGACAGAAAGGCGAAAAGATTTCGATGTTGGATATGTGTCAACTCACCAATCGTCTTACCGAGCATAAGTACTATGGTACCTACCACCAGCTGGCAGAAACAGTAAAGAAATACTCCACAGCCCCCATGCTGGATGTACAGCGTTTCTGGGAAGTAGTATTGTTTTCATGGATAACGGGTAACTCTGATATGCATTGCAAGAATTTCTCGTTGTTGGATACTGGCAATGGCGAATATGCTCTGGCTCCTGCCTACGACCTATTGGCTGTACTGCTTGCCGACCCTGAGGACACCGAAGAGATGGCAATGAGCTTTACGGTGGGGGGCGGCAAAAGCGGCTTCGACCGTGACACCTTCATGACGGCTTTCACGCAAAGCGGTATCCCTGTTACTGTGGCGAACAAACTGATAGAACGAATGAAGGGCTATCTTCCCATTTGGGAAACACTCATCGGCCAGTCATTCCTGCCTGAAAAGATGAAGGCCGAATATTGCCTTCTGCTGAGAAGGCGATTAGGTTTATTATAATCTGCTGGTTGTCTCGGCTTGAGACAACCATTGTCTTTCAGTGTGAAAAGCAGCGATATTCGAGGGGAATTATCGCATAATTCGAGGAGAATTACGCAGGAATTCGTCAGTCTTATGACTTTACTTCTGTTTCGGTTTACACGTCATTGCTCTGCCCGAAGGCTCTTCTTGCGGTTGCCCGAAAGCCTTCTTGCTCTGCTCGAAGGGCCTTCTTCCATATACAAGAAGGCCCCTCAGCTATTGCTTAAGTTCCCTCGGAGGATCGCTAAAGGGCATGATGTCATGCAGCAGCGGCCAAACTATAGTGTAAAGTCAATACCTGCAATAATCCTGGGGTGTCGATTCAAGAAGTCGTTTCCCCATAGATACAGGTTCCAATGATGAACCGTATAATAGAATCCTGCAGCCACATCGACATCCTGGTCAAACTTCCAGGAATGAATGGCTCCAGCCATGGGCGTAATGGCATGTCCGTTTCTTAAATGAAAGGTATAGCCGAGGTACTCGTAATTGGAAAGCGTACAGCTTGCTCCCTTATTGATTACCCACCACGTATTCGTACACCAGAACAGGTTGCCGTCATTTGAGACAGCACCATTCATGTAAAGTGCAGAAGTCAGGTAGGAGAACCTGAAACTGCTGTTCAAATCGAAAGATGACGTTACTTCTGCACCAATGTTATACCATTTACTGATGTTCAGGCCATAACGAATCAGCCCTCCCCAATAGGCACAATCCTTTCCCGTGTATAGATCAGCGCCAGTGGCAAAGTGCTCGCCCAGTCCATACTGGAAAGTGGTATATGTCTCCTGTCGATTGACACCTGGCCGTACTTTTACGGAGGTATAGCCATATAACTTCCCGTCGCCGACGGTACCTGCGAAATACGGAATCTGAGCAATGATCGGGGTCGAAAACAATAGCCCAGCTATGAGCACTATAACTTTTCGTATCGTCATGTTATCGGGGTAATTCTACTATGATCCTACAGCCATCGTGATAGTCGGTGTCGAAAATCAGTCTGCCACCCAGATTTCCGGTAAGTCTCCTGGCCAGCGGCAACCCCAGTCCAATTCCCTCCGGTAGGTCGCCGGTCATTGTAAAGGGCTTGAATGTCATGTCTGGCAAATCGGCAGGAAGACCGGGTCCGGTATCCTGAACGGCAAAGCAGACTGTTGTTTCTGTCTGGGTAACATTCAATACAATGTGCTTTCCGTCAGAATACCTGACGGCATTGTATAGCAGCTCCCGCAAAATGCACATCAGGTAATAATGATTCGTCAGTAGGCAGTTGACATCATGCAGTTCGGTCTCAAACAGAATAGCTGTCTGGGGGAAGTGGCTTTGTATATATTGGATACACTCCTGTGAAATAGCGTTGCATGAAACCTCATCGACCCTTTGGCCCATTAGGGTTTCTGTAGCGTCAGTCTCTGAAGCGTCGTGCAGCATCAGCACGATACGGTTCATGTTGATGACATTGTTTTTCATCATTCCAGAGATACTGGTCAGCTCTTCATCGGTAATTATGTTTTTGTCAGAACTGCCCTCACCCAGCACATTGGCAAATCCCATCACGGCATTCAGGGACATACGCATCTGGGGTATCAGATGATGTATAAACCGGTCCTTTTTCAGTACGGTATCTTCTGCCACTTGTTTGGTCCGGCTCAATTCTTCATTGTGCTGTCTTATCTCATCGGTATTTTGTCGCAAACAACTCATGTGCTCATTCCACGACTGCTGCATTTCTGCAAAGCTGTTCTGTAATTGGCCGACAACGTTCTCATGGGGAGAAATGGGAATAGTTTCGTCAAATTGTCCTTCCTCCATCTTGCGGGTGGTGTCTATGAGCCTGTTGATAGGACCGATGGCGTCCCTTACCAACCGATGACAAAGCATAAGGATTACCAGCAGTCCAATGATGAGTAGTACAATAATGACATAGCCCAGATTATAGAAGCTCTTCATGGCTTCGTTGTCAGGAGTGAACAACGCCAGACTCCAGTTGGTACCAGGCACAGGCCGATAGCATACATGATACTGTACTCCGTCTGAAATGACATGCATGGCTCCTTCTTTCCCCGCAGTCATCTCATGGCCCAGTGTAATCACATCCATATCCTTACTTGGATCGGCATCGGTAAAGACCGTCTTTCTGAACAGCCGGGTAGAGTCGGGATGCACAAGATATCGTCCGTCACCGCTAAGCAGTATGTAATAGGCATCCCGATAGGAGTGTTCGGCCTCGTTCAGCATTTTTGCCATCCGGCTGAATGAGAAGTCGGCAGTAACCACACCCACGATGCGCCCGTCGTTCTGACGGATGGGCCGGCAATAGGTGGCTACGGCCTCGTTATAGTTGATTTTACCATCGGAATAATCCACAAACGGGTCAACCCAGCAGGCATTGCCTGAGTTGATGGGATTGGTATAGCAGGCCTTGTCGAAGTAGTCGTAATCCGGTTCGCAGTATGTTTCCACTATGCCGTTGCCCTTATCCTCCGTATAGATGGAGAATTTATGGCCATACTCACTAAACATGTCAGGCACGGCAAAAACGGAACTGCTGATGACGTTCGGATTCAGTCGCACGATGCGGTTCGACACCGATTGCAGCGAGTCGGGCCGGTAGTTCTCTTCGAGCATCCAGACATTTGAATTTGCCGCAGTCTCAATGGTGCTCATATAGTTATGCACTCGTTGCAATGTCGTGTTAAGCGCGCTGTTTGTACATTCAAGCACTTCCTGATGGATGAGGTCACGCGACTGCAGAAACAGCAAGCCCAGCGACAATACGAATATGGGGACTGCCAATAACATGATGCCCAGACTGAGCCTTCTTGACAATTTGTTATTGTTCTTACTCATGGTCAGCCTCCTTTCCCTTTTCGGTTTCGGTGAAATGAGCCATGTGGTTCAGCAATTCCGCAATCATCTGACCTTTCCACTGTATGTTCCCCACTTGGCTGTCCGCCTCTTGTTTGCTGATCTCATGGAAATTGTTGCAGAGGGTAGTCACGCTTTTGTCGATACTCTCGGCAGGCCCTGTCATCTGATTCGTCATGTAATGCAGAAAAGTAGTTTTCATCCTGTCTGCTTCTATCGACTTGTCATACGCCGCACGCAAGATGTCGCCATTCTGATACAGATACGACTTTTCTTCTTCCAGTTCGTTTACCTGGTTCTGAAGCGAAAGCTGCATCTTGTTGAATCTCTTATGCAACAGTCCTATCTCGTCCTGGCGGTCTGTGTGGGGTAGCATCTCGTTGTAGTTACCTTCTGCAATGCGCCGGGCCGAGTCCGCAAGTCGTCTCATCGGCTTCAGTTGTCTGCGGATAAGCCAGTTGCACAGCAGGGAAAACACCAGGAAACTGATGATGGCTATACCGATGACGAGATATAGCAAGATGTTGTGTGTGTCGAAAATATCCTCCTCAGGATATACCACGCCAACGCTCCAGCCGATTTTTCCGTCTGTTCTGCCTTCCCACTCAACACGCTCGAAAGGTTTATAGAAGACACACCAGTCCTGCTTGCCCCTGCGGAATTCTTTCATGCCGCTCTCGCCGGCAATCATGGCTTTGGCAGCCTCGATCTCACTGGAATCTACATTGCGCTCTTTCTGACTGAAGACAGCCGGATTCCACAGCTTCTCCTTGTCAGGATGCACGATGTATGATCCGTTATGGGCCAGCAGTACACTGTAACCGTGTTCTGACGGCTTTGCCACCTCTATAATCTTTGAGAGCTGATTGATGGATATGTCAACGGAAATCACACCTGCGCGCTCGTTGTGGGCGTCATTGAAAGGCAGACAGAAGGAAACCAGCGGCTCTCCCTCGGTGTCAGCGCCTTTCAAAGGACCGACCCAAACGACATTTCCCGTTTCCATACTCTCTGTAAACCATATCTGTTCAGTATAAGGACGGTCGGTAAAAGAATCTGACGTCACCAGTTCTGTGGCAGATGAGCCCCGATGGGTATAGGCCATAAACAGGTCTTTGCCCGGATAGTAGCCGGGTTTAAAGGCAATGGCACAGCCGACGATGTTGGGATTACTCTCCACCAGATGGCGGCTGTAAGTGTACATGCGGTCGGGATTGTCGAGATGCTGAATCAGGTCATAGTACACGTTACCCGTCGATTGCTCTACACTCAGCAGGATATTGTCAATATTCTGAACAGTGCCCTCCAGGGTTTGTTCAGCATTGCGCATGGCTTCCTGTCGCAGGGCCCTGTGCGAGAAATATGCCAGTATGCCCAATGTCACAGCCAGCACACTAATGATCAGTATGTTCAGCCTAAATTTTTCCTGCATATCCCATTCGTCTGCAAATAATCCAAACTACAATGATTCCTATCACGGCAATCGCCATGAGTAGAATGCCTGTCACGAGCGTTGGTTTCTGAACATCGTGCTTGGGCGTCACAACCATCAATGTCCAGTCGATACCTTCTATCGGGCCGTAGTAGAGCCTTGAAGAAACACCATCAACCGTCATGTCAATAGTGCCGCATCGCTTCTGCTGCATATCCTGTAGCATGCCAGGATCCTTGATGGGAATCTTCTTGTTGTCGGGGTGTATAAGGCATGAGCCGTCTTTGTCAACAACCAACGAGAAGAAATCAAGATCCCTCATCAGGCGGAACTTGTTCAGCAACTCATGATTCCTGTATTGCTCGTCTATCCGCTGCAATTCTTTTGTCAGCCAGTCGAAGGTAATATCAGCACCGCAGACACAAGCCAGCTCACCATGTGAATCGAACAGTGGCTCAACAAACGTACAGTAATGGCCGCTTATATTAGTACCATCGTAATAATAATAGGGATCTGACCAGAAGCTTTCCTTCGACTTCTTGGCACGGAAATACCAATTGGAAGTAGTGTAATCGTGACGGGCCGAACCTACCATGCTCAATTCGAACTCACTGGTGTCAGTATGATGCACATAGGGTTCAAACCATTTCCCTTTTTCCTTGAAATATTCAGGTTCAAAGGCGGCAAAGTAGCCTCGTACATCAGGGGCGAGACTGGTCTTGCTCTGAAGTGCGGCTATCACGGCCTCAGGAGAATCCAGATGTTTCCCCACCTCGTCGAACACATTCTTGGCATTCGTCTCCATACCCTTTATTGTCTTGGACATTTTCTCTGAAATGATATTCTGCAGTCCAACATAGCGTACATTAGTTTCAGCATTCATCGCATATGAAAAAGCCCAGAACGAAGCTCCCGCAGTTACGATAATAACTGCCATCACAACGAGCAATACATAAACCGATGGTCTTTTCATAGATTAATATTATAATAGGTGTTTTGTTTCTTTTATTTATTGTATTAATATACAAAGATACAAATTTCCTTCGACCTTTTTCCTTCATTCTTCGGTATTTAATAAATATTAACACCTGCTGCCGGCAGGGAGAGAACTTCTTTTATACACGTCTTGTAGATTATTCAAGAAAAATGTTTATCTTTGTACCCGTTAAATTCCAAATGCATATATACATTTTCGATAATACTCTTAACGGACTGTTAACTGCCGTGTTCGACAGCTTCTTTCTTCACCAGCAGCAAGTAACGCTGTTGGCGGAGGGAGAGCAGCTGCCGCTGTTTGCCGACGAGCCGCATCAGGTGGTGACGGACAGCGAGAAGGCGGAGCGCGTATGGAAGGGACTGGAGAAGAACCTCTCGAAAGAAGGCCTGCACATGATTACCGTCAGTTGGCTCTCAGAGGAGCGGGCGCTCAACCAGCCTCTGTTCAATCTGATTTGTAAGGTGTTCAGGCAGAAGACCGGGAATTACAAATCCGCGACAACGGGAGATGCCTTCGGCAGGGAGAGGACAGACATCACGCAAAATGCCTCCGACCCTGACGTTCTGGATGTGCGCAACACCTGCCGCCGCGTGCTCCATGAACAGTTGCGCATGAAGCAGTTCATCCGTTTCCAGAAGGCGAAGGACGGTACCTATCTCGCCGTCGTTTCTCCCGACCATAATGTGCTGCCGCTCATCACCAGTCACTTTCAGGACCGTTTCAACGACCAGCCCTGGCTCATCTACGATGCAAAGCGGCACTATGGGTATTACTATAGCCCTCTCCAATCTCCTCCGACCGGGGAAGACTTGATCCGCGTGACGTTCGAGGATGAAAGTGCCGTGCCTTTCAGCTTGGAGAACGGTAGGCTCGATGCCGATGTGCTCAGCAGTGATGATGTCCTCTTCCAACGCCTCTGGCGCACTTACTTCAAGGCCATCTGCATCAAGGAGCGTATGAATCCGAGGAAGCAGTTAAGTGACATGCCTCGCCGCTACTGGAAGTACATGACGGAGAAAATGAGAGATGAGGAATGATACTGCGTGAATTTTAGTTAAAGGTGTGCTGACCTTGCTGTTGTTTGTGGAAAAAATTGTAACTTTGCTCCCTATGAAAACATTGATTAATCGTATTTTACAGGATGGCCATTGTTTGGACGGTGGCATTCTAAAGGTGGACCGTTTCATTAACCACCAGATGGACCCCTACTTGATGAAGCAGGTGGCAGTCGAGTTTATGAACCGCTTTGCTCAGGCAAGACCCACAAAGATCCTGACTGTTGAGGCCTCGGGCATCGCGCCGGCCGTGATGCTGGGCTATATGATGGAGTTGCCCGTAGTTTTTGCCAAGAAGAAAAAGCCATCGACGATGAGTGGTTTTCTGGCTACCACAGTACGCTCGTTTACCAAGCAGAACGACTACACCCTCATTATCAGCCGCGAGTATCTGGGTGCCGGAGACCGTGTGCTCTTCATTGATGACTTCCTGGCTTTCGGCAATGCCGGTAAGGGTATCATGGACCTTTGCCAACAGGCAGGTGCTGAAATCGTGGGTATGGGCTTTATCATCGAGAAGGAGTTCCAGCACGGCCGACAGGTCCTGACGGAGGCAGGCATCAAGCATATAGAATCACTGGCCATCATCGAGTCGTTGGAAAACAACCAGATTAAGCTGAAGGGCGTGAAGATCAGGAAGGTCAATATATATGAAGAAGCTAACCGCTGTCTGCTCTGCCAGGATGCACCTTGCACCAAAGCCTGCAAGCGGGGAGACCCTGCACGTGCTATCCGCGCCATCCGCTTCGATAACCACAAGCCGGCCCTGCAATGGGTGAAGGACTGCAGCGACGGAGACCTGGAGCGTGCAGAACAGGCCTGCATCCACTATAACTGGCCTATCCGCATCAAGGAGATGCTGCGCAAGATCCATCCTGACGATGTTGATGCCAGACTGTATCCTAAGCTGACTATCGACTTCTGTGGCATCAGGTGCGAAAATCCGTTCTTCCTGGCTTCGTCGGCCGTCTGCACCAACTACGAGATGGTGGCACGCGCCTTCGATGCCGGCTGGGCAGGCGTGTATTACAAGACCATCTGCATGCAGGAGATCAAGGAGGTGTCGCCGCGCTTCGATGCGATGCACAACAATGCCACACACGGAGACTTCTACGGTTTCCGCAACATGGAACAGTTGAGCGAGAATCCTGTGGAGATGGACTTCGACATCCTGCACCGGCTGAAGCAGAACTATCCCACGAAGGTGGTTATTGCCTCGATCATGGGGCAGACAGAGGAGGAGTGGATAACACTGGCAAAGATGGCTGAGGAGGCTGGTTGCGATGCTGTGGAGCTGAACTTCTCGTGTCCGCAGATGAAGTATGAGGGCATGGGTAGCGACGTGGGACAGAGTCCGGAGCTGGTGAAGACCTATACGGCCTGCGTCAAAAACAGTGTGAAGATACCCGTCATTTCGAAGATGACACCCAATATCACCCATATCGATGAACCTGCCGCAGCCTGTGTGGAGGCCGGTGCCGATGCCATCTCGGCCATCAATACCATCAAGTCGGTGACGATGGATGCCGATGCAGAGGTTGCAGGACAGCGTACGGTGTCGGGCTATTCCGGACGTGCCGTCAGACCCATTGCCCTGCGCTATATCTTGGAATTGGCACAGATGAAGAACCGTCCCGTCCTCAGCGGTGTCGGTGGCATTGAGACGTGGCGCGATGCACTGGAGTTTATACAGCTCGGCTGTAGCAATGTACAGGTATGTACCGCTGTCATGCAGTACGGTTATCGCATCATTGATGACCTCATCCTCGGACTTCAGCGTTACATGGCCAAGCGTGGTGTCAGCGACTTGCAGGCATTGGTAGGCGAACAAATACCGAAGTTCCTCCACCCGGACAATCTGGACCGTGAAACCATCATCTATCCCAAGTTCGACAAGGAACTGTGTGTCGGTTGCGGGCGCTGTGAGGTGTCGTGTAACGACGGCGGCCATCAGGCCATCGTCTTCGATCATGATACCCGTCTTCCCCGTCTTGTTGGTACTAAGTGTGTGGGCTGTCACCTCTGCCGTCTCGTCTGTCCTGCAGGTGCTATCGGAATGAGCAAGCGTATCAAAAAGAAATAGCTTTCAAGCGTATGAAAAGACTACTATCTGCCATCTTCTGTGTCTTAGTCGCCACAGGAGTACAGGCACAGATCCAGACCAACGCCGGCGTGCAGTATTTGCAGTGTATGCCCAAGGACGTTTCGACCGACTTCAGCGACCTCAGCAATACCTATTTCCTGGCCGACTCACTGGTTTCGTTTGACAAGGCAAAGGGTGAGGGACTGGTACAGTGGAAACGCTACAGACTGTCACCCCGACAGGCTTTCAACCTGAACGGCTACTGGCCAGTGCGCATGCAGATGCTCGACTTTCCTGATGCGGCTTACGACAACGATCCCAACCTGTCACTGCATATAGACTTCATTAGTGAGCGTTGCGTTCGCATCCGGATGCTGACGACACCTGTCCCTGCCAATACAAGTGATCAGGACGCCCCGATGCTATGCGATCAGTTCAAGGCGAAGGCCAAGGGGATGCCCTGGCCCGCCGTGAGCAGCGGTTCCACCGTTGCCTACCGTTCCGGGGCTGGCAGTATCGAGATTCAGCGTTTTCCCTTCCGTCTGGTATTGAGGGATGCCCGGGGCCGTGTGCTGACACAGACGCGCCACATCATCGACAACGACTCCACGCAGGTGAAGCTGCTGCCCTTCTCGTTCGTCAAACGGGGCAGTGACAACTCACGTTCAGTGAACCCGGTGTTCCTGCTCTCTCCCAACGAGCGCATCTACGGCTGTGGCGAGTCGTTCACATCGTTGAACAAGGCAGGTCAGAAGGTACATCTTAGCGTCACCGACCCGCAGGGGCCAGAGACTGACGGCATGTATAAGCCTGTGCCTTTCTACTTCTCGAATCGTGGCTATGGTATCTTCATGCATACGTCGGCTCCCGTCACTGCCGACTTCGGTGCCTCGTACATCGGCGCACAGCGCCTGTTCATGGCCGATGAGCAGATAGACCTTTTCGTGTTCTTTGGTTCACCCAAGGAGATCCTCGACGAATATACCAACATCACCGGCAAGAGTCCTATGCCGCCGTTGTGGAGCTTTGGCACCTGGATGAGCCGTATCACCTATTTCTCGCAGGAGGAAGGACTTGACATTGCCAGGAAGCTACGCGACAACCGCATACCTGCCGATGTTATCCATTTCGATACCGGCTGGTTTGGCACCGACTGGCAGTGTGACTATGAGTTTGCCCGCGACCGTTTCCCCTCGCCTGAAAAGATGCTGAAGCAACTGGCCAAAGACGGTTTCCATACCTGTCTGTGGCAATTGCCTTATTTCACACCCAAGAACCGTTTTTTCGACGAGATCATCAGAAACAATCTCCACGTGAGTAATGCCGCAGGCGGTATGCCCGTTGAAGATGCCATCCTCGACTTCACCAATCCTGAGACCGTCAGCTGGTACCAGTCGAAGATTGCCAATCTGCTGAAGCTGGGTGTCTCGACCATCAAGTGTGACTTCGGCGAGGCGGCTCCCTATAACGGCTTCTATCACAACGGACGCGGCGGACTCTACGAGCACAACCTCTATCCGTTGCGTTATAACAAAGCCCTTTGGGAGATCATCGACAGCTTTGCCAAGGCTCCAGACTCCGGCATTATTTGGGCACGCTCTGCCTGGGCCGGCTCACAGCGCTATGCCCTGCATTGGGGCGGCGATGCGGCGACTACGGATATTGGCATGCTGGGTGACCTGCGCGGCGGTCTCTCCTTTGGATTGAGCGGTTTCTCCTTCTGGAGTCACGACATGGGCGGCTTTGTCACAGCCTCGCCCGAGGACATCTATCGCCGTTGGCTGCCCTTCGGCTTCTTGTCGAGCCATACCCGTGCTCATGGTGCTCCGCCCACAGAACCTTGGCTCATCAGCGAGTCGTTCACCGATGCTTTCCGCCAGTGTGCCGAGATGAAATACAGGCTGATGCCGTACGTCTATGCCCAGGCCAAGGACTGCACGCTGCGAGGGCTTCCTATGGTACGTGCCCTGCTCGTCGAGTTCCCCGGTGATCCGGGCGCCTGGATGATAGAGGACGAGTATATGTTTGGTTCGCAGATACTCGTTGCCCCGCTGCTTGAAAGCGGCAACAGTCGCATGGTCTATCTTCCCTCTTCGGGAGAGGTGGGAGAAAGCCTTAAGTGGATTGACTACCAGACGGGTAAGGTCTATGCCAGCGGCTGGCAGACCATTGAGGCTGGCTCCATTCCTGCCATCATCCTTGTGCGTGACGGCAGTATCATTCCCCACGCACCCCTGGCCCAGCGTACCGACCAGATAGACTGGAACGCCATCGAGCTGAAGGAGTACAAGACCGATGCCACCCGCTGCACGGGGCTGCTCTTCAAGCCTGGTGATGCCGGGATAGAGACGATAGAAAAATAAGGGGCTTCTTCCTGCCGTAGGATCGTGCTACTTCTTTTTCCGCTTCCTTTGGCCTCTGGTAGAGGTTTTCGTGTTTTTCTTGCTGAGCGTCTGCTCGTCCATCGCGTCGAGCAGGGAGTGTTGCTTCTGACGTAGGTAGTAGGCAATGGTAAAGGTATGCTCTGACAACTGCTGGAGTAGGTAGCGGCGTGAGAGCCATACCTGCCGCAGGTCACCGTAGTTCTCGGTGAGGCGTTTCATGGCCAGCTTGTTCTGCGACTTGATGTCGGGCACCAGTGCCAGTGGTTTCTCTAATACCTTTTTCAGAGTCTGCCCGAAATAGGCGGCGCTGCGCTTTACCCGCTCCAGGAAAGCCTCTTCGTGCAGTTCGGCTATTGTCATCTGCTGTATCATGGCCCGCCACTTGTCGGCGACGATGATCACCTGCTGCCTGTAGTCTTCCAGTGCCCGCTTGTGCAGTTCGGCGATGTCGGTGTAGCTGCGATAGAAGAACTCGATGATTATCCTTCCCAGATACTCTTCACGGTAAAGTATCTCCTTGAAGTCGAACAGCTCCATCAGCAGGTGGCGGTAGTACTCGTCCTTTAGCGTGGGCAACTGTTCGATGCTCTGTCGGGCGGCCTCCTCCTGATGTGCTATGTAGTTATCCACACGCTCGTCGCTGATGATGGCGTGTGCTGGGATGCGCGAGGCGAGCACCATGCCTTCGAGTGTCTTGCAGCGGCTCAGGGCAACATATACCTGACCCGGGGCGAACGACAGGCTGGCATCGATGATGGCGTGCTCGAAGGTCAAGCCCTGACTCTTGTGGATGGTGATGGCCCATGCCAGCCGTAAGGGTAGCTGCGAGAACTTTCCCAGCACCTCCGTCTCTATCTCACGCGTCTCATCGTTCAGCGTATAGCGGGCATTCTCCCATTCCAGCGGCTCTACCTCAATGGCCTCCGCGTCGCCAGGACAAAGCACCGTCAGCCTCTTGTCGTCGGCGTAAGTAACATGGCCGATGCGTCCGTTGTAGTAGCGGTGTTCGTTCGACGGGTCGTTCTTCACGAACATCACCTGGGCACCGACCTTCAGTGTCAGTGTCTCGGCAGTGGGGTAGGAGTATTCCGGGAAGGTGCCGTCAATCTTCGCCCGATAGGTGTGTGGGGTGCCGGACAGCTTCTGCAGCTCCGACTCGTTGTAACTGTTTGCTATCTGGTTGTGCGTGGTCAGACGGATATAGTCTCCTTCCAGCCCTTCCCCCGTAGGGGAGGCTTCAGGTACAGCGGCTCCTCCTCTACGGAAGGGGGGCGGGGGGAGGCATCTGCTGTTTAGCAGCGCGAGGTCTTCCGTCGTGGGATGTCCCTCACGGATATGGTTCAGCAGCGTCAGGAATGTATCGTCTTGCTGGCGATAGACCTTCTCCAGCTGGATGGTCACGTAGTCAACCTGTGCCAGTGCCTTCGAGCCGAAGAAGTAGGGCGTGTCGTAGTAGGGGTTCAGCATCCGTTCGTCTTCGGGTGTCACTACGGGTGTCAGCTGCTGCAGGTCGCCAATCATCAGCAGCTGCACACCGCCAAACGGCTGGTAACGGTCGCGGAAACGGCGCAGCACGCTGTCAATGGCGTCAAGCAGGTCGCTGCGTACCATCGAGATCTCGTCGATAATCAGCAGGTCGAGCGACGAGATGATCTTGCGTTTCTCCTTGCCAAAGTCGAACTTGCTCTTGATCTGTGCATTGGGAACAAAGGGCGAGAAGGGCAGTTGGAAGAACGAGTGGATGGTCATGCCGCCCGCATTGATGGCTGCCACACCTGTCGGTGCCACCACGATGCTACGCTTGCTGCTGCGCTCCACCACCGTTTTCAGGAACGTCGTCTTTCCCGTTCCCGCCTTTCCCGTCAGAAAGATGCTGCGTCCTGTGTGCTCCACAAAGTCCCACGCCGTACGCAACTCCGTATTTTGTTCCATAGTTTTCCTGTTTTGCTTGCAAAGTTACATATTTTTCGTATCTTTGCAAACGAAAATACATTTTTTGATAAACGAACTTGAAAATATGAACATTGGAGACAAAGCGCCTGAGATTCTGGGCAAGGACGAACAGGGACGGGATATCCGCCTGAGTGATTACAAAGGCCGTAAGTTGGTGTTGTATTTCTATCCGAAGGACAACACGAGCGGCTGTACGGCTGAGGCATGCAGCCTGCGCGACCACTACGATGAGTTGCAGGGCAAGGGTTACGAGGTGGTAGGAGTTAGCAAGGACTCAGCTGCCTCGCATGTGAAGTTCAAGGAGAAGCATGAGCTGCCTTTCCCCCTGATTGCCGACATCAACCATACGCTCCTGGAGGCGATGGGTGCCTGGGGCGAGAAATCGATGTATGGCAAGAAGACGATGGGAACCATCCGTACCACCTTCATCATCAACGAGGAAGGTGTCGTCGAACAAATCTTCGCAGGCAAACAGGTGAAGACCAAAGAACATGCAGAACAGATCTTGCAATCTATAGGGGCATAGTCTATATTCTTTGTCTTCGTTGCCCAATTAGTCCGTATAGAACTGGATGAGGCGGGTGAGTGCCTGTTGGCAGACGGGACAGAAGACGGGGTATTCGTTGGTGCGCATGCGGCAGTCGTCCTGTCCGCGCCAGACACCGTGAGAGAGGTAGCCGCCACCCTCAATCAGTCCTGCCTTGCCCTCACGGATGAGGTTCTCCCATTTCCCGTGGAAGTCGTGCTGTGTGGTGAGGTTTGGCTCCCATGGCTCTGTATCGCTGAAGTACATGGGATCGCTGTCGCCATAGGGGTACTCATCGCCCAGACCGCCGAAAGAATGTCCGAACTCATGGACGACGACCGGCTCGTACTGCGGACCGTGAGCCGAAGCAAGGTTGTAGGAGTTGTAGATGCCTCCGCCGCCATACGTCGTGGTGTTGGTCAGGATGATGATGTGCTCGTAGGGTGTGCCTGCCAATACGTCGTGCAGCTTCTTCAGATGCATGGTAGTGAGGTAGCGCTCGGTATAGAACGTGTCGAACTGTGAGTTGAGTGCCGTTCGTTTCCAGATGCCCTGACGGGGGATGCTGACACCGCTCTCTGCCGATGATGACAGAACGGCAATAATGTTGAAACGGTCTTGCATCGACTTGAACGGCTCGTGACTGAAAAGGGCGCGGACGGCCTTGCGGCAGTCTTCCAGATAGGTCAGGAACTCACTGGACTGATAGCCTTCAGCCACAAAGGCGATGTGGATGGGGGACCTTCCCCCGGCCCCTCCCTGTTGAGGGAGGAGAGAAGAGGAATGTAGGGTGACGTAGGGCGTGACGTCGTGCTCCCCGATGTGTCGGATGAGGATGTCTCTTGGGTCAACGGCATGCGTCATCGTAGCATTGATACGTCCGTGATAGTCGTACAGCTCGACGGTGATGGCTACCGGACGCTTGGGATAAGGTACGAGAAAGACGTTCTCGAACGACTTGCGGGTTTGCTTGGCCTCGTCGGTAGCCAACCATTCCTGAAAGAGGGTGGAGAAGGGATGCCGGTAGATGATGCTGTCGCTCCTGACATCGCGTACTATGATCTGTCCGTTACCCTTCAGCGGCACCTCAGCCAGCCGCTGTCGTTTGCCGTACCAGTGGGGTATGGCACTGAGCTCATCGACGTAGATGTCCTGTCGCGCTGTGTCGCCCGAGAATGTGTAATCGATGCGTAGCGTGCGGTCTTCGAAGTAGTCGGTGAAGGACTGGGCTGCACAATTTAATAATGAAAGAATGAAAAAATGTAAGAATGAAACAGTGCGGAGAATATTCTTGCTTTTGAATACCCTTTTCTTTCTCGTTTTATTTCTTTCGTATTTCATTTTTTCATTCTCCATTCTTTCATTCTTTATCAAAGTAGTCTTCCAGCTCCTGTGCGGCAGCTCCCTCGTGGTTGTCGATGTCACGGACGATGACGCCATGCTCCAGCAGGGCGATGCGTGTGGAGATATCGACGGTATGGGCGAGGTTGTGGCTGCTGACGAGGATGGTGGCTCCCGTCTCCTGCCTGTAGTCCGTCAGCATGTGCTTGAGCATGTTTTGACTCGACGGGTCAAGGAAGTTGAACGGCTCATCGAGAATGACGGTATTTGGCTTGTTGAAGAGGGCTGACATAATTCCCACTTTCTGCTTGTTGCCTGCCGAGAGGTTTCGGATGAGCTTCTTCTGGCCGAAGATCTCACCGGCAGCGAAACGCTCGAAGTCCTTCAGACGCTCATCAACCTCTGTTTGTTTCTTGCCGGAGATCTTACCGAGGAAGGAGAAATATTCCTCGGGTGTCAGGAAGTCGATGAGGAATCCCTCGTCGATGTATGCTCCTACCTGCCATTTCCATTCCTCACTTTCGGCGGGGTTGATGGGGCCTGCTTCTGGCCCCCCCCCTGTCTCCCCCCGGGGGGGGGAGGGGAATAGGTAGGTTACTGTGCCTTCGTCGGCTTTCAGCAGGTCGAGCAGGATGCGGAAGAGCGTGCTCTTGCCGGCTCCGTTGTTACCGACAAGGCCGAGGATATCACCGTCGTTAACAGTAAACGAGGCGATATCGCTGGCTACTGTCTCTCCAAAGTTCTTCTTGAGATTGCTAACTTTGATCATAATCAAAAATGGAGGAAATGAGATAATGAGTTTTCTTACACCAGTCCTCGTCCGTGGCAGTTCTTGAACTTCTTGCCGCTACCGCAGGGGCAGGGGTCATTTCGTCCGGGCAGCTTGTCCTTCGTGATGGGCGTGCGAGGCTGTTGGGCACGGGTGTCCTGTGCGGCAGCTGCTGCCTGGTTCGGATCAACCATCTGTTCCTGTTCCAGACTCTGCTTGCTCTCGGTATATTGGTCGCGGCGGGTATGCTGTTCGGGAGCAGCCTCCTGTACCTGACCCTGCATTTCGGGAATGGCGGCACGCATGAGGATGGACACAATGCGGTTGTTCATGGTATTCACCATGTTGTCGAACAGCTTGACACTCTCGAGCTTGAAGATAAGCAACGGATCTTTCTGCTCGTAGCTTGCATTCTGTACGCTGTGCTTCAGCTCGTCCAGCTCACGCAGGTTCTCCTTCCAGGCATCGTCGATGATGTGCAGCAGGATCTGTTTCTCAAACTCCTTGACGATGGTCTTACATTCGGAATCGTAGGCCTCCTTGAGGTTACAGGGAATATTGAACATGCGGCGGCCGTCGGTGATAGGCACCATGATACGCTCATACAGCTGTCCCTGGTTCTCATAGACCTGCTTGATGATAGGCTGTGCGACGGTCAGGATGCGTTCTGTCTTGCGGTTGAAGGCTTCCATAGCAGCCTGGAATGCAGTCTCTTCGAGCTTCTCGCGATCTTCCTCGATGAACTGCTGGCTGGTGAACGGAATCTCCATAGCGAAGATATGCAGGAACTCCTCCTTGCATCCTTCGTAGTCGTTATTCTCAATGATCGTGACGATACGGTCCCAGATGGTGTTCGAGATGTCCATACCTATACGCTCACCCATCAGGGCATGACGGCGCTTCTCATAGACGACGGTACGCTGTTTGTTCATCACATCATCGTATTCGAGCAGACGTTTACGGATACCGAAGTTGTTCTCCTCGACTTTCTTCTGGGCACGTTCAATGCTACGGCTGATCATCGGACTCTCAATCATCTCTCCCTCCTTGAAGCCGAGCTTGTCCATCACGCTGGCAATACGCTCGGAGGCAAACAGACGCATCAGCTTGTCCTCCAGGGAAACGAAGAATACTGACGAACCTGGGTCTCCCTGACGTCCGGAACGACCACGCAGCTGACGATCGACGCGGCGGCTCTCGTGTCGCTCCGTACCGATGATGGCCAGACCACCGGCAGCTTTTACTTCGGGCGACAGCTTGATATCGGTACCACGACCGGCCATGTTAGTGGCGATGGTGACGGCACCCTTGCCGTTGGTTGACTGACCGGCCAGTGCCACGATGTCGGCCTCTTTCTGGTGCAGCTTGGCATTCAGCACCTGATGGGGGATGCCTTCACGCTTTCCTGTCTCGGGATTGACGTACATATCCAACATACGGGAGAGCAGCTCGGAGATTTCGACAGAGGTGGTACCTATCAGCGTGGGACGTCCGGAATTGCGCATCTTCACAATCTCTTCGATGACTGCTCTGTACTTCTCACGTGCCGTCTTATAGACGCGGTCGTCCTGGTCGTCGCGGATGACAGGCTTGTTGGTCGGAATCTCCACCACATCGAGCTTGTAGATGTCCCACAACTCACCGGCCTCGGTGATGGCCGTACCGGTCATACCTGCCAGCTTGTGGTACATACGGAAGTAGTTCTGCAACGTGATGGTGGCGAAGGTCTGCGTGGCAGCCTCTACCTTCACGTGCTCCTTTGCCTCCACAGCCTGGTGCAGACCATCGCTCCAGCGGCGACCTTCCATGATACGGCCCGTCTGCTCATCGACAATCTTCACCTCGCCGTCGATGACGACGTACTCGTCGTCCCTGTTGAACATACAGTAGGCCTTCAACAGCTGCTGAAGGGTATGTACGCGCTCGCTCTGCACGGCATAGTGGTTGAGCAACTCGTCCTTCTTGTTCAGGCGTTCCTCGTCGCTCAGTCCTGTCTCGGCCTCAAGTGCCGACAGCTCACTGGCAATGTCGGGCAACACGAAGAGGTCCTTGTCCTTCACCTGATCAGCCAGCCATGCTGTACCCTTGTCGGTGAGGTCACAGGAGTTCAGCTTCTCATCGACCACGAAGTACAGCGGCTCTACAGCCTCTGGCATCTTGCGGTTGTTGTTCTCCATGTAGGTCTCCTCAGTCTTCAACATGCCGGCCTTGATACCTTCTTCAGAGAGGTACTTGATGAGTGGCTTGTTCTTGGGCAGTGCCTTATGGGAACGGAAGAGCGAGAGGAATCCCTCGTCGGTCAATTTCTGGTCTTTGCTCTCTATACCCTTGCTGATCTTCTGCTTGGCTTCTGCCAGGTATTGAGTGGCCAGCTGGCGCTGAACACCGACCAGACGCTCGACCAGCGGCTGGTACTCCTCAAACATCTGGTCATCGCCCTTGGGCACGGGACCAGAGATAATCAGCGGCGTACGGGCATCGTCAATCAACACGGAGTCAACCTCATCGACGATGGCGTAGTTGTGACTGCGCTGTACGAGGTCGGCAGGCGAGATGGCCATGTTGTCACGCAGGTAGTCGAAACCGAACTCATTGTTCGTTCCGAAGGTGATGTCGGCCTGATAAGCCTTGCGGCGGGCAGGGGAGTTGGGCTGATGCTTGTCGATGCAATCGACGCTCAACCCATGGAACATATAGAGCGGACCCATCCACTCCGAGTCACGCTTGGCCAGATAGTCGTTGACGGTAACCACATGGACACCGTTGCCGGTCAGGGCGTTCAGGAACACAGGCAGGGTAGCCACAAGGGTCTTACCTTCACCTGTTGCCATCTCGGCAATCTTTCCCTGATGCAGTACGACACCGCCGAACAGCTGTACGTCATAGTGAATCATCTCCCATTTCAGGTCGTTACCGCCTGCCGTCCAGTGGTTGTGATAGATAGCCTTGTCGCCGTCGATGGTGATAAAGTCCTTCTTGGGGTCACCGGCCAGCTCACGGTCGAAGTCGGTAGCCGTAACTATGGTCTCCTCGTTCTCGGCAAAGCGACGGGCAGTCTCCTTGACAATGGCAAACACTTCGGGACCTACCTCGTTGAGGGCTTTCTCGTATATCTCCAGTGCTTCCTTCTCAATCTTGTCAACCTGTGCGAAGATCTCGGCACGCTCGTCAAGCGGCGTGTCTTCAATCTTGGCCTTAAGATCGGCTATCTGTTGCTTTTGTTCCTTTGCTGCCTGCTGAACCTGCTGCTGTATCTCCTTGCTGCGGGCACGCAGTGCGTCGTTGTCCAGCTTCTCTATTTCGGGGTAAACGGCTTTCACCTTGTTCACCAGTGGCTGGATCAGTTTCATGTCTCTTGATGACTTGTCGCCGAACAGCGACTTCAAAATCTTTGTAAAGTTCATTTTTATTTACGAATTACTTATTTTCAATTTTCGATTTATTTTGGGGCTCATGAGGCTTATGAGGCTCATGGGGCCCATGTGATAATTATACACTCTTCACTTTTCACTTATTACTTGTCACTTAAAAGAGCGGCTCTGCGGTGCAGGCATTGGGAGCACGGATTCGTATGCTCTTGGCAATGGTGGGTGCGATGCGGTCAACAGTGACAGGTGTCACTACCCGCTCGCTGGGCATGTTGGCACCGTAGAAGATGACAGGGAACGAGAAGAAGCTTGCCCGTTGGGTGATGTTCTCGTGCCGTTCCTCGTTGATGAGCTTCCACCCTGGCGCCACCTCGACGAGCAGGTCACCGCATTTGTCTATGCAATAGCCGTTGCGGATGCGTTCCAGGCGGCTGTTCTCACTGGTCATCAGCTGTGTGCTGGTATAGACGTTGCGCACGCCCTCCACCTGGATGAGAAAGTCCTGTGAGCGTTTTAGAAACTCGCTCAGGTTGATGTTCATCCGCTCGATAAGCTGGCGGTTGATGAACAGCTGGTTCTTGTAGCAGGTCTCTATGTACTTTGCCGGTCCGTAGATCGCACCCAGGTACATATTAAGAAGGTTGGCCGTACGCAGGATGTTGAATTTTCCTGTAGGTATGTGGAAACGTTCCTCGTTTTCATGTCCGTTGTTGTCGTCACAATAGCCTGTTCCCGTCAGTACGATGAGCACCTTGCCGATTCCGAAGCGGCTCTCAATGCGGTTGATGAGCCGTGAGATGTCGTAGTCAAGGTTGATGTAGGTGTCCCTGGGAGATGCTCCCTGCTGGTAGGTGATGCTCAACAGGTCGGGTGTGTCGTCGATGCCGATGCTGCTCTGCTCGAGACATTTGATGGCGAGGTCGGTGATGCTACGGTTGACGTCGGTCCCGACGGCGAACGTTCTGGTGAAGTCGCTCTGCCACTGTGGCAGGGGAGCATAGTAATCGACGTTGCTCCAACGGCTCTTGTTGGTCCAAGCCACACCGTTGGCAGCATGGCCGGCTGACAAAATGGCAGCATCAGCGCTTGGTGCGAAGGCATAGACCAGTGCCACGCCGCCGGATGCCAGCTTCATCTCGTCGCCCAGCGTTGAGGTCTGCAGATTGGCAGGCGTCTGTTGGTGTTGGTCTTGTGTGATGCAGCTCACGGGCTGATAGTTAGGGCGCAGTAGCCACTCTGTCCCGATAATGCCGTGGTAGTAGGGCGTCGTGCCTGTAGAGAGACTGGCAATAGCCGATGCCCTGTCTATAGGCGAGAAGTTGAACGACGCGTTGGTATATATCTTCCCCTTCTCCAGCAGTCGTTTGAAACCGTCGCGACAGTAGAGTGGGGTATAGGTCTCCAGATAGTCTGCACGCAGCTGGTCGATGGTAATGTTGACTACCAGTTTCGGAGCCGAGGCAACGGCTTGTGCCATAGCCTCCTGGTTGAAGCCCAAGACGGCCAGCAAGGTGATGTATAAGTACTTATTTCTTCGCATTTCTAATATTTGACCAATATCTTAACAGCAAACATAGTGCCACAATTTCCAGTCCTTCGGCATAGTCCTGCCAGATGCTTCCGACGAGGAACAACAGAGCCATGCATGCCAGCAGGGTCCAGTAGTGCGTCTTGCGCCGCCTATACACATTATATATATATATATAAGGCAGCGGGTTGAAGAGGAGTATCTGGAGGTTGATGCTCGTCGTGGGGTGTTGCGAGAAGATCATGACAACCAGTATGCAGCCCATCAGCCCCTGGACAATCATAAGCAGCAGGTCCCACCATTTGATGGTCTGCCGTTTCTTCCATTCATAGGCGAAGATGACGAGAGAGACAACCAGCAGGATGATGGCACACTCTGTGGGTGTTAGGGGGAAGTCTTTCTCCACAATCTGCACGCCTGGCGGCACGATGGTTCGCGTCTCCTTGACCAGTAGTACGTAGGTTCCGTTGTTTCGGATAATCTGTGCCCGGGCAAAGTCGTACATCAGGTTGTTGGGCAGGAACTCCTGCTGGCGCAGGTCGGTCTTCATGTCAGACTTGATGCCTAACAGGAAGTCATTGCCCCAGGTGACCCAGGGATGGCCCAGGGTACAATCGTGTACCATCTCCCGGTATGTCGGTGTGTAGTCGGGCCGTTCCTGATAGCGTATCTGTCCGTTGATGCAGCGCTCCACCATGTCTCTGGGACGGGTGGAACAGTTGTCGTAGAAGTAGTTGTAGCGATAGACGCGGTTCTCCGGCTTGTAGTTCTCGTAGAGTGCCGCATAGAGCGCCTGCTTCTCTTCTGCTGTCAGGTTGAGCACCTGTTCTGTCACCTGGCTGCCGAACTTACGGTATTCCTGTTGGAAGAACCTGGTGGGTATCACGCCCAGCTCATAGTCGGTCAGTCCGAAGACGAAGCGCAGCACGAAGTGTGGGGCGTTGAAGTTGAAGATGCCGTAGTTGAAGGCCCAGTCTTCGCCCCTCTTCAGGTCGTGAAAGCGCAACGCCGTATGTCCGTAGAGGCTGTAGATCTCTTCGTGCGGCTGACAGGTCAGCAGAGATATCTCCACGGAATCATCATATAGAACCCCGGTGTCGTTCTGGGCCATCGTTTCGGTGCTTCCAAAGACAATGATTGACAGCAGACACAGAGTTCTAAAAATGCTTTCTAAATGTTTCACGATGCAAAATTAATAAATAATTCGTAATTCATAAGCCATAATTAATTTTTTTTCCGTAATTTTGCACCGCAATATTCGAAATACATCGAATACGTATGATAAAAACAGGAATGAAAAAACAAATTTTGTGCAGCCTCCTCCTGGGGGTTATATGTTTGAGCGTGTCAGCTCAGAGCGGTACCAACTCACCATACAGCCAGTACGGTTTGGGAGTCTTGTCTGACCAGTCGCAGGGTTTTAACCGTGGCATGAACGGTCTGGCATACGGCTTACGCAATAGTACACAGGTGAATTTCCTGAATCCGGCATCTTATTCGTCTATCGATTCGCTGACCATGATTTTCGATGCAGGGCTGTCGCTGCAGCTGACCAACTTCAATGAGAACGGCAAGAAGGTCAATGCTCGCAATGGCAACTTCGAGTATGTGGTGGCCTCGTTCCGCCTGTTCCCCCATTTTGGTCTGAGCGCCGGTATTGTTCCCTTTACCAATGTTGGATACAATTACTCGTCCACAACCAATGTCGGCTCGTCCTCTACCACGACAATACAGCAGTGTGAAGGCTCCGGCGGTCTGCATCAGGTCTATCTGGGTGTCGGATGGAACCCCTTCGCTGGCCTTTCTGTCGGTGTCAACGGCTCGTTCCTGTGGGGCAATTTCGATCGGACGGTCATGGTGAGAAGCAACGACAGCTATGTCAATACCATTACCAAGCGATATACGGCTACCGTCCACAACTATAAGGTGGATTTCGGCGTGCAGTGGGAACAGCCGCTGGGCAAGCAGGATTTTGTGGTGCTGGGCGGTACGGTAGGCCTCGGCCACAAACTGGGTGCCGACCCCAGTGTGAGCATCACCAATACCAATACGGTGACCGGTGTGTCACAGAGTACTACCAGCACGGTTGATAACGGACTGGAACTGCCGATGACCTTTGGTGGCGGTGTCTCCTATCGTCATTCCAACAAATGGTTGATAGGTGCTGACTTCAGTCTGCAGAAATGGGGTGATGTCGAGTTCCCGGAGATCGATGCCAATACGCAGCAGTATGTATTGATGAAAGGCATTCTGAAAGACCGTCAGAAGTTCACCGTCGGTGGAGAGTGGACTCCCAATGAGTATGACGGACGCAACATTCTGAAGCGGGTTCACTACCGTCTGGGCGCTTCCTATGCTACACCTTATTATAATATAGGTGGCTTGGAAGGTCCGAAGGAGTATAGCATCAGTGCCGGTTTCGGTATCCCTATCTTCAACCAGTGGACTTCACCCAGGGCATCGTTGCTGAATATCAGTGCACAGTGGGTACATAGCTCTGCCAAAGACCTGATAACGGAGAACACGTTCCGCATCAACGTTGGCCTGACCTTCAACGAGCGGTGGTTCCAGAAGTGGAAAGTCAAATAAGGGTAGAAAAAGAAAAAAGGTAAGAGAACATTACATGGAACGTGTTGTTCACATTAAAGGTTTGCAGGGGGTAAAAGGCTTTTTACCTTTTTACCTTTTCATCCTTTTACCTTTTTATCTTTTTACCTTTTTATCTTTCACATCCTGCACCGAACAGCAGGAACATATCGCACCAGCCATCAACGACCGGGATTCCGTGTCGATGATGACCAGCTATGGCGTCAATACGCTGATTTCCGACTCTGGCGTTATCAAGTACCGCATCGTCACCGAACGCTGGGACGTCAACATCATCAAGAACCCGTCGCGCTGGGAATTCATGAAAGGCATCTTCCTGGAACAGTTCGACGAGAAGTTCCATGTGGAAGGCTACATTCAGGCTGACACGGCATGGTACTATGATGTCAAACGACTGTGGCATCTGCGGGGGCGGGTTCGGATACGCAACGTCAACGGGCTGATATTCACCAGCGAAGAACTGTTCTGGGACGGCATGCGTCATGAGCTGTTCTCCAATGTTTTCTCGAAGGTCGTCACGCCTGAGCGTACCATGCAGGGAACCTATTTCCGCAGTGATGAACGTATGACGCACTATCTGGTTTCCAACTCCAAGGGTTCGTTCCTGCCAGAGGATATGACGGGCGAAGGCAACCAGTCGGGAGAGCCTGCCGACACCACCAGCCAGCCGGTACAGCCGTCGCGTCAGCCGGCAGTCCGCCACGCCTCGACACCTAAACCTGTTGATACACCATGATGGAAGAACTGGTTAGACTCACTCCGTATATTGTGGGACTTGTCGTCTCCATGATCTTCTCCTCCTTCTTCTCGGGTATGGAGATTGCCTTTGTGTCCAGCAATCGTCTGCGTGCCGAGATGGAACGTGACAAGAACGGGCTGTCGCAGAAGGCCATAGCATTCTTCTATCGTCATCCCAATACTTTCGTCAGCACGATGCTGGTAGGTAACAACATCTCACTGGTCATCTATGGCATCCTGTTCGCCAAGATCTTCGACACGCTGTTCTTCGGCGGCCTGAACGACGGTTTGCGTGTAGCTGCCGATACGGTGGCATCGACCATTGTCGTACTTTTTACGGGTGAGTTCCTGCCGAAATCCATCTTCAAGAATAACGCCAACACGCTGCTGACCTTCTTTGCCATTCCTGCGCTGGTATGCTATGTTGTGCTCTTTCCCGTCTCCCGCTTTGCCACCTTGCTTTCCCGTGTTATCCTGCGGGTGTTCGGCGTGAAGATGCTGGCTGCCGCCGAGGAGCATGAGTTCAGCAAGGTTGATCTGGACTATCTGGTACAGAGCAGCATCGACCATGCAACCGATGAGGACAAGATGGACGAGGAAGTCAAGATTTTCCACAACGCGCTCGATTTCTCCGACACCAAGGTGCGTGACTGTATGATACCTCGAACGGAGATAGAGGCCATCGACATTGAAGACGCAACGGTCGAGGAGTTGCGTGACCGGTTCATCGAGAGCGGCTATTCCAAGATCATCGTCTATAAGGAAGACATCGACCATGTAGTGGGCTACATCCATTCGTCGGAGATGTTTAAACTGCCCTCTGACCTGGGAGGTTTGGAAGTACGTACCATTCCCTTTGTTCCGGAGACGATGGCTGCCCGTAAGCTGATGCATATCTTCATGCAGCAGAAGAAGTCGCTGGCTGTGGTCGTCGATGAGTTTGGAGGAACCAGCGGACTGGTGTCGCTCGAGGATATCGTCGAGGAGATCTTCGGCGACATCGAAGACGAGCACGACACCTCCAACTACGTCGCCAAGCATCTGGAGAACGGAGAGTATGTCCTGTCGGCCCGCCTGGAGATTGAGAAGGTGAACGAGATGTTCGACCTCGACCTGCCGGAGAGTGACGAATACATGACGGTGGGCGGTCTGATCCTGCACGAATATCAGAGCTTCCCCAAGCATAACGAAATTGTCAAGATTGGCAAGTTTGAATTCAGGATTATCAAGAATACGATGACAAAAATCGAGCTTGTGAGGCTGAAAATAGCCGAATAAGTTAAAAAATCTGACATTTCTTATGCTATTTAATATAAATTTTGTACCTTTGTGCGCTAAAATCGCAAGATAGAAAAATAATAATAAAAAAAGTATAACAAAATCAAGTAATGGCAGCATTAGGAAGTATTAGAAAAAGAGGCGTGACGCTGATTATCATCGTCGCACTGGGCCTCTTTGCATTCATCGCTGGCGACATGTTTAGAGGTTGCGAGTATTTCGAAGGCCAGAAGCGTCAGCAGGTGGGTGAAGTGTTAGGAGAAAAAGTGTCGGTTCAGGATTTCCAGAAGCTCATTGAGGAGTATCAGGACGTCATCAAGATGACACAAGGTCGTGACAACCTGACAGAGGAGGAGATGAACAACCTCCGCGACCAGGTATGGAGCACGTTTGTTAACAATAAGCTTATCAAGGCTGAGGCTGAAAAGCTGGGCCTGACGGTGACAGACAAGGAGATGCAGGACATCCTGAAGGAAGGTACCAACCCCCTGCTCATGCAGTCACCTTTCGTCAACCAGCAGACAGGTCGCTTCGATCTCTCGTTGCTGACAAAGTTCCAGTCTGAGTACAAGAAGGCTGCCGGCGACCCGCAGTTCCGTGAGCAGTATGAACGTATCAATAACTTCTGGCTCTTCCTCGAGAAGACACTGCGTGACCAGACGCTGGCCATGAAGTATCAGGCTCTGCTTTCACACTGTCTCATCTCGAACCCCATCTCTGCAAAGATGGCCTATGACGCCAACATGACAGAGAGCGAGATTGAGCTGGCTTCACTGGCTTACAGCACAGTAAACGACAACGATGTGAAGATTGAGGACGCTGACCTGAAGGCATATTACGATGCCCACAAGGAGGAGTTCCGTCAGTATGTCGAGACCCGTGACATCAAGTACATCACTTATCAGGTGAAGGCTTCACAGGGTGACCGCACCGAGCTGATGAAGGTCATGCAGACCGCTATCAAGGGGCTGCAGGGCGATGAGGCTCCCGCTGAGGTAGTCCGCAAGGCACAGTCGCAGTTGCTCTATACCGGTATTCCCGTCAGAAGCCAGGCTCTGCCGCGTGACATCGCTGCTCAGGTCGATTCTATGGCAGTAGGTCAGGTTACCGCTACTCCGTTCGAGACCACCAGCGACAACACGCTCAATGTCATTAAGCTGATTGCCAAGACCCAGTTGCCCGACTCTGTCGAGTATCGTCAGATTCAGGTCTTTGATGCCTCTCCTGAAGTGGCTCGTACCAAGGCCGACAGCATCTATAAGGCTCTGCAGGCAGGTGCTAACTTCGACACGCTTGCCGTCAAGTACGGTCAGACCGGTCAGAAGCAGTGGCTCACCTCGTCTATGTACGAGAACAGCAGCAACTTCGACGGTGATACCAAGACTCTTTTGACTACTCTGAACTCTCTGGGTGTCAACGAGATGAAGAACCTCGAGTTTGCTACGGGCAACCTTATCGTTCAGGTGACCGATCGTCGCGCCATGACCACCAAGTACGACGTTGCCGTTGTGAAGCACGCCATCGACTTCACCAAGAACACCTATAGCGATGCTTACAACAAGTTCAGCCAGTATGTCAGCGAGAACCAGACGCTGGAGGAGCTCGAGAAGAATGCCGCCAAGTTCGGCTTCCAGGTGCTTGAGCGTAAGGATCTGGCTAACACTGAGCACGGCATTGCCGGCATCCGCAACACCAACGAGGCTCTTCGCTGGGTATTCGGTGCCAAGAAGGGTAACGTCTCTCAGCTCTACGAGTGTGGCAACAACGATCAGATGTTGGTTGTCATCCTCACCGATATCAACCCTGTTGGCTATCGTTCTTTCGAGAATGTCAAGGACATGTTGAAGGCTGAGGTGCTGAAGGAGAAGAAGGGTGAGATGCTCGCTGCCAAGCTCAATGGTGTCACCAGCATTGCTGCTGCCAAGCAGAAGGGTGCTACTGTGACCACCGTTCCACAGGTAACGTTCTCTGCTCCTGTCTTCGTACAGGCAACGGGTGCCAGCGAGCCCGCCATCAGTGGTGCCGTCGCAGCCACTGCACAGGGTAAGTTCAATCCTCAGGTCATCAAGGGTAACGGTGGCGTCTATATGGTACAGGTTACCAAGAAGTCGCAGCGTGAGGGTGGCGTCTTTAATCAAACTACCGCCGAGCAGCAGCAGCGTCAGATGGCCATGCAGGCCGCAGGCCGCTTCATGCAGGAGCTCTACCTCAAGGCCGAAGTAGTTGACAACCGCTACCTCTTCTTCTAAGAGACGGAGCATACAAAGATAAAATAAGGTGTCAGGTCTCTCGCCTGACACCTTATTGTTGCATAAAGCGATGAATGTACAGTTAATCATTACAGCCGCGCTGCTTCCTGCCATATTGTTATGGCTATACATCTGGAAGAAGGATTCGCAGCCAGAGCCAACAATCTGGTTGCTCAAGGCGGTGCTTTGGGGTATAGTGATTTGCATACCTGTCGCTTTGCTGGAACTGGCAATAGAGGCCCTCTTGTTTGGTGTTGGTGGCGGACCGGAAACACCTCTTGGAACGACAGCCATGGCTTTCTTTGTTGCGGCTTTGCCGGAGGAGTCCTTCAAACTTTTGGTTTTGTGGCTGGTATTAAGAAAGAATCCTTACTTCGATGAGCATTACGACGGCATCGTCTATGCTGTCTGTGTCGGTCTGGGCTTTGCTGCCATTGAGAACGTTTTCTACGTGTTCAGTGAAGAAGAGTGGTGGTCAGTTGCTATCACCCGTGCGCTGTTGGCAGTTCCCGCTCATTATGCCTTTGCCATTTTTATGGGCTACTTCTATTCCGTCTATCATTTCGTGGATCGTTCAAAGAAAACGGCCGCCAGCATCCTGTTAGTTCCCTTCGTATTACATGGCGTTTACGATTCTCTTGTCCTCTGTGGTACTGTCGATCTGACCATTGGAGGCATTGGTGCCATTCTCCTTATCTTCTTCTGTATCAGAATGCACAGGTTTGCCAGAAAGAAGATGTTAGCACTGATAGAAAGGGATGAGAATCTATTAGGGTGAAGCTGAAAACTATATTTATTGGATTTGCCATTAATTTTCACAAATTAGTCAAGGATATGGAAGCATTAATAATAGCAATACCCCGGCATGGAAGCTGGGAAGAAGTTTACGAAAGAGTAAAAAAAGGATATGGTAAGCCTGTCTGGATAGAGCTCAAAGTTACACCGGAGCTATTCGGTAACATGTATAATTATGACCTTGTCTGGGAGGCGAAGAAACGTAAGTTCTTATCAATTCCTGCACGTTTAACAGAGAGAGGAAATGTCTATTTAGAGCTTTGTGTCCAACAGAATTATGGCGATGAAGATGGTTTTGGAGTGGAGCCAGATGATTATATGACGGGAGAAATAGGACCAGACGGAATCTTCGTAAAGCCTTTGCATGTGGATTAACAGCTGTCTTTGGCGGTTTTTACACCAAATATTTATTTTAATTTATTGCTTACTTCTCATTATACCATTGTTAGACGGGAAGAAGGAGAAATGAGCTGGGAGCCTGATATTACATATTATATGAAACAAATGGATGGAAACCTGTTTGAGTGTAAACTGGAAATCACTAAAATTGCAGAGATGACTAATTGTACCCTTACATTGGGCTTTGCGCCTAAGTATAATAATCCACATGTCTTTACTCCACCAACCATTATAATAGATGAGTAGAAATGCTTTGAGCCATACGGGATGCGGCATATTATACCCGTGAGGCCGTTATTTTATTCTTATTTTTTTATTTCTTTTGTAGCCAGAACCATATAGTATGAAAAAGTTATTGTTAATGATGGGTATAGTCTTGCTGTTGGCAAGCTGTTCCAAGGACCATACGGACACCCCCCTCATCACCTTTGAACCTGTGGAGCCCTCAAACGTGGGAATCACGGTAAGTCCGGCTGACCCTATCGACTTCGCCACATATTCTGGGTCAAGGGTTCAACTCTTCAATGCCTCTGTTGTAGGCATTGAAGGGGCCGAGGCCTTGTATGATGCCGAGATTACCAATGAGGACGGTTCTATGTCGATAGCTCTGGAAGTAGATCAGAACCTATGCGTTAGCACAGAAGAGCTCGAGAATGCCGTCATCTCACTGTATGGCCGTCGTCCTGTAGCTCGTACCATTCCTGTGAATGTTATAGGTATGATTGATGTGAACGGCACAGTAATAGTCTCTACTGGCAGCACCACGCTGACCGCCACACCTAAAGGGCCTGTGATTGAGGACGCCTACTACATCACTGGCAGCATCAACGGCTGGAACAACAGCGATACTACCTATGAACTCAACAATGGCGGTGATGATCCATACGAAAACCCCGTCTTCACCGTTCTGATTCCAGAATCAGTGGTAACTGGCGACTTCGAGTTCAAGGTAACCCCGAAGTCTGGTCTTGGCGGCGACTGGAGCAAGTGCCTCACCGCTTCCGACACTGATGGTAAGTTTGCCACTGACAACGCTGGCGAAAACCTGAAAGTCAAATATATAGAAGGTGCCAAGTTCTATCGTCTTACCTTCAACATGTTGGAGCAGACATGGAGCGCTGTAGGCCTCAGTTTTGGTGACTTCTACTACGAGATTGGTAACGAGAGTGGCTGGGGGACATCTCATGCCCTCTACGGACCGGCCAACGACGGCAAGTTCACTGGCTTCTACTACCTCGACGGCGAGTTTAAGTTCAAGCCCAATGCCGACAACTGGGACGATGACTTAGAGTATGTTAGCGGCACAAATACCAGTGGTACGCTGAAACGCGACGGCGGTTCTAACTGCCCAGACCCAGGTGCCGGCTTCTACAAGATCGACCTCGATGTAGGTGTCCTCCACTACACGCTCACCAAAATCGAAAGCGTCAGCATCATCGGCGGCTTCAACGACTGGAGTGGCGACGTTGAGATGACCTACAATATTGACGAGGGCTGCTGGGAGGTAACTACCGATCAGGTATCAGGTGAGTACCTGTTCCGTGCCAATCACGACTTTAGTATCAACTGGGGTGGTGACTTAAACGGACTGACTCAGCATGGCAACTTCTTGTCAATCACAGAAGGTACGCACACCTTCAAGCTCTACCTCTCCTATAATGGAGCCCATAAAGTTATCATTCAATGATGGTTTTTGTCGTACACAAAAGGCTCTTTTGTGTATGAAGATGGCCCACTGATAGACTCTGGCAACAAACGGCCTCTCTATCTATGGTATTAATCAAAAAACGGAATAATATGAGAATGACAAAGTACATACCGCAGCCGATAGACACAACAGATGTCAAGCTGCCAGAGGAATTGGAACAGTTGGTGGAACAGATGTCGAAGAACGTACATGAGGTGTGGGCTGAGACACGTATCCGGCAGGGATGGACGTATGGGGCAGAACGTAACGATGAGCTCAAGACGCATCCTTGCCTGGTGCCCTACGAGGAACTGCCGGAGGATGAGAAGGAGTATGACCGTAATACTTACGTGAGTTCGACGAATTCAGAAGAGTGCTAATTGTTTGTCGATAGCCCTCTCACATGCTATGCATGGCTTCTTGGGAAAGAAGCAA
>CAJOQT010000087.1 GCA_905236875.1 uncultured Prevotella sp.
CTCCTCGCTTGATTGACGAATGGCAGGCGTTACCTCCCATTTGGGATTCCATTCGTAGTGAAGTGGACAAGCGAGGGGAACCCTCTCGGTTTATTCTTACTGGGTCTTCCGTACTTCCTGATGCCGATGAGACAATTCATAGCGGTTCCATGCCTACTTATGGAGCAAAGTCATACAATATAATCAATATAATATAATATTGTACACGTGCGCGCAAAAGAAATTCCCTATAGTTTTTCCCTTGCTTGACGTAAGTCAAAGAAAAAGCAAGTTTTAGCAAGAACAGGAGAGCTGATGGAACGTGTGTTGCCGAACTTCTGTAACTTTGCACCTGTAATCGTGATGATTATGTTTTTTGTTATTCATTAGGTTAGTAGTAATAATAAGGTAAAGATTATGTTATTAGATTTTCAGACAACGGTTTTGTTGGTATCTGTCACAATTGTAACAATTCTGAGCGTTTATGCTCTGATGCATACCAACGTCCGTTAGGAAGGAGCACGGGGTGAGCGATTCATACCGTGCTCTTTTTGTGTTAAATGGTAAAAAAGTTAAAAAGTAAAAAACTATGCCTTGTATGACATATTTTCTTTAATTTTCATAAGAAATATATGGCTATTTGCGGAATTGTGCGTAAATTTGCATCCAAATTTCAAGAAAAGAGACAACTGATGAAAAGACTTTATATACTATCGTTTGTGGCATTTTGCGTACTCGCGCTGTGTACATCGTGCCTGAAGGGTAATGACGCGGAAGTAGGATACTACAACGATACGGCCATTTCGAGTTTCACGCTGGGAACACTGAACCAGTACAAACATACCACCTCATCAACAGGCGAAGACTCTGTTTATAAAGTGACCTTGACCGGTTCTGCATACCACTTCTGTATTGATCAGATGCAGCGCCGCATCTATAACCCGGACTCCCTGCCCGTTGGAACAGATATAGCTCATGTCATTTGTACGCTGAACACATACAACAATGGCGTACCGTTCTACGAGAGTCTGACGTACGCGGACTCGCTGACTTATTACGCCAGCTCTGACTCCATCGACTTCTCGAAGCCGCGCAAAGTCCGTGTCTATGCCTACAGCGCAGACGCATATTCTACCTATACGATAACCGTCAACGTACACCAGCAGCAAGCTGACGACTTTGAATGGGTGTCGATGACAACACTATCGGGAAATGCGCAGCAGGCTTTTGCCGACAAAAACAAGGGCAAAGAAGAGGCACTGGCAGCAGGCATGAAACTGCTGATAGGCCATAGCACGACTGAGCTGTATGCCCTCTCTACCGACAACCTGCTTATGGTGTCGGCCGACGAAGGAAGGACATGGACGGCAGACAGACTCGACGATGCCCCCTCACTGCTGCCGACGGACGACATTGCCTGTGTATCCTATCCATACAGCAATAGCGCCTATACTGACTATGTGCTGATGATTGGTAACAGGAACGGCGAGTCCAGAATGTGGCACAAGATCGTTGACTATGCACCTGCTACACTGGCCGTCAACCAGTGGGCCTTCATGGAAGAGGTGGATAATAACCTGACCAGAAGGCTGCCGTCGATGACTGGATTGTCACTGGTCAGATACGACAGCAAGGTGCTCGCCTTCGGATTGAGCGACCAGCGGCTGAAGGTTTACGAGTCGAAAGACAGTGGACTGACCTGGATGGAAAGTACGACCTATGCGTTGCCCGGCGAACTGAACTCTTATGCCCCCATCGATGTGGTGGTCGATACCGACAACTGCCTGTGGATTGTCCAGGAGGCTACAGGTCAGATATGGCGCGGCAGGCTCAACAGGCTGGGATGGAAGTGATGAGGTATGAAGTTTGACGTTTGACGTGAATGGAGAGAAGGTATCAAATCAATAAGGTGAAGAATCTGGTAAAATGGATTTTACCTTTTTACCTTTTTACCTTTTTGCCTTTTCACGCAGTAGCGCAGGATGAGCCGGAATACAGGGCAGAGATTGGTGCAGGAGGCGGTCTGGTCAACTATCTGGGTGACATGAATGGCAGCCTAACGAGTAACCTGCAGCCCATGGGCTCAATAATCGGGCGCTATAAGATGAATCCGCGCATGGCCCTGACGCTGACTGTCAGTGCCGGCAAGTTGAGCGGATCAGTCAGTGACGCACAGACATGGTATCCCTCTCAACAGGACATGAAGACCAGTTTCAGCAACACGCTGGTGGATGTGGGGATGCGCTATGAATATAATTTCTGGCCTTACGGCACAGGTCGTGAGTACCGTGGTGCCCGTCCGCTGGTTCCCTTTGTGGCATTGGGTGTTGGCGGCACGTTCGTGAGCGGTGACAACAGTAAAATAACAGCAAACTTCCCCCTTGGGGTGGGAGTGAAATATAAGGTAAGCCAGCGGCTTAACCTGACGGCAGAGTGGATGATGCACTTCTCATTGAGCGACGACCTGGACGGCATCAAAGACCCCTATGGCATCAAGAGCAGCGGATTGTTCAAAAACACTGACTGCTATAGCGCCCTGCAGTTGGCGCTGACCTACGACCTGTGGGTGAAATGCAGGGTCTGCCATAATGACAGGGACTAAATATGTAGAAAATATAAGAACAAACAATTAACATTGTGCTTTATGCATTATGAATTAGATAGAAGCAGAATACCGCAGCACATTGCCATCATCATGGACGGCAATGGACGCTGGGCGACAGCGAAGGGACTGGACCGTACCTTTGGCCACAAGGCTGGAGTGGATGCTGTCAAGAAGATAACGGCAGAGTGTGCCCGCCTGGGTGTGAAGTACCTGACGCTCTATTCCTTCTCGACAGAGAACTGGAACCGTCCTGCCTACGAGATTGAGGCACTGATGGGACTGGTGATCAGCTTCGCCGAGATGGAGTTGTTTACCGACAACAACGTGAAGTGCAGGGTGATAGGCGACAGGAAACGTCTGTCTGACGCTGTGCAGAAGAAGATACAATACATCGAGGAAACTACGGCCAAGAATGACGGTCTGACACTTGTGATTGCCATGAGCTACAGCAGCCGTTGGGAGATCACGGAGGCTGTGCGCCAGATTGTTACAGAGGTTCATGACATGGAAGAACTGCCAGAAAACATCCTCAAGAACTGGAAGACAGGCGGCATACGTGCTGAGGACATCACGGAAGAGACCATTAGCCAACACCTATGCACCAACTTCATGCCCGATCCTGAGCTGCTGATTCGTACTGGCGGCGAGCTGCGCATCTCGAACTATCTGCTATGGCAATGTGCCTATGCCGAGTTCTATTTCTGCGACACCTTCTGGCCCGACTTCGACGAGGCCGCCCTGCATCAGGCCATTGCCGAATTCCAGAGTCGCCAGCGTCGCTTCGGAAAGACAGGAGCACAGGTGGAAAACGAAGAATGAGGAACTTGCTACTGCACTTGAAAGACAAATGTGAAGAGTAAGAATTTGCTACCACATATAAAGGATGAAGAAATATATGATAATCATAGGTAAAAAAATGAATGACGTTTTGAAGATGAGCCGGGTGTTGCTGTGTGTAGCATTCCTCACGCTTCACGGTTCATTTTTCACTCTAAAAGCTCAGGACGTGATTGTCAAGCCAGACATTTCGTATGCCGGCACACCCCTGCAGTGTGAGATTGGCGGCATTGCCGTCGAGGGTGTTGAAGGCTATGAGGACTTTGTGCTAACCAGTCTTTCCGGCCTGACCGTCGGACAGCGTATCTCCGTGCCCGGCAGCGAGATAACCGATGCTGTCAACCGTTACTGGAAGCATGGTCTGTTTTCGAGGGTCAGCATCTCTGCCGACTCGCTGGTGGGCAACAAAATATACCTGCGCTTCTCGTTGGGTGTCCGTCCACGTGTCAGCACCATCAACTATACTGGCGTAAAAAAGTCGGAACGTGAGGACCTGGAGCAGAAACTCGGTATGGTGAAGGGAATGAGCGTCCATCCGAACGTCATTGACCGTGCGAAGATTCTCGCCAAGAGGTATTTCGACGAGAAGGGCTATAAAAATGCTGTCATTACCATCACTCAGCGTGACGACGTGACGAACAACAACATGGTGATTCTTGATGTCGATATCGACAAGAAAGACAAGATGAAAGTACGTCATATCATCCTGGATGGCAACTATAACCTAAGCGACAAGAAGATCAAGGGTACGCTGTTTACCAAGGGTGCGTTCAGCAAGATACACGAGGCAGGCAAGCTGTCTAACTTCTTTAAATCCAAGAAGTTCACGAATGAGCGCTATCAGAACGACAAGAAGAACCTGATAGAAAAATATAACGAGTTGGGCTACCGTGATGCCGTCATCCTGGAGGATTCCGTCTGGAATGAGGACGAGAAGCACGTCAACATCTACGTGAAGATAGACGAAGGTCAGCGCTACTACATCCGTAACATTACCTGGGTTGGAAATACCGTTTATCCCACAGACTTCCTGAACCAACTGTTGGGAATGAAGAAGGGCGACATCTACAACCAGAAGCTGATGAACAAGCGTCTGAAAGAAGACGACGATGCCGTGGGTAATGTCTATTGGAACAGCGGTTACCTGTTCTATAACCTCGAACCAACGGAAATCAACATCGTGGGCGACTCCGTCGATTTGGAGATGCGTATTTCAGAAGGCACACAGGCCCGTATCAGTCATGTGCGTATCTTTGGTAACGACCGCCTGTATGAGGAGGTGGTACGTCGTGAATTGCGTACCAAGCCAGGCGACTTATTCTCGAAGGATGCCCTGATGCGTTCCATGCGTGAGATAGCTTCTATGGGTTACTTCGATCCTGAGAAGATCAATCCTGACGTCAAGCCAAACTACGATGACGGTTCTGTCGATATCAACTGGGAACTGGAACAGAAGTCGAACGACCAGCTGGAGTTCTCACTGGGATGGGGACAGACGGGCGTTATTGGTCGCGTGGGTATCAAATTCAACAACTTCTCGCTACGCAACCTGTTTGGCAAGAACAAGATGCGTCGCGGCATCCTGCCTTCCGGCGATGGTGAGCAGCTCTCCATCTCGGCACAGACCAATGGTAAGTACTACCAGTCGTACAGTGTTGGCTACTCCACAAACTGGTTTGGAGGAAAACGACCCAATGCGCTTAATGTCAGCGCGTTCTTCTCAAAGCAGACGGACGTCAACAGCACCTATTATAATAGCAGTTGGATGAACAACTACTATTCGTACTATAGCGGTTACGGAACATACAACAGCTACTACAACAACTACGAGGCCTATCTGGACGACGACAAGTATATCCAGCTGTTTGGTGCGGCATTAGGTTGGGGTAAGCGACTGCGCTGGCCCGACGACTTCTTCCAGTTGTCCGTACAGCTGGCCTACCAGCGTTACATGCTGCGTGACTGGCGTTATTTCGTCATCAACAACGGTAACTGTAACAACCTGAACCTTGGTATCACGCTGTCGCGCCTATCAACCGACAACCAGTTATTCCCACGCAGCGGCTCCGAATTTATGGCTTCTGTGACCATCACCCCACCCTGGTCGGCCTTCGACAACAAGGACTACAAGAACCTGGCCAACAATTCCAATTCTGCTACTTACGAGCAGGAGCAGCAGGAGAAATACAAGTGGATTGAGTACCACAAGTGGAAGTTTAAGTCACGCACCTTTACCGCACTGACTGGCGGACAAAAGTGTCTGGTACTGATGACACGTGTGGAGTTTGGTATCCTCGGCTCGTTCAACAAATACAAGAAGTCGCCTTTCGAGACGTTCTATATGGGTGGTGACGGTATGAGCGGCTATTCGACCAGCTATGCGGAAGAGACCATCGGACTGCGCGGTTACGAAAACGGATCAATCTCCTCGTCAGAGGCTTACCTCGCCATGCGCAGGGGAGAGACGCCGTCGTCCTACAATGCATACGCCTACGACCGCTTCACGCTGGAGCTGCGCTATCCGTTCATGCTGGGTAACACGACCATCTATGGACTGGGCTTCGTAGAGGGTGGTAATGCCTGGGCAGACACAAAGCGCTTCAATCCGTTCGACATGAAACGCTCGGCTGGTGTCGGTCTGCGTATCTTCCTGCCAATGGTGGGTCTGATGGGTATCGACTGGGCATACGGCTTCGACAAGGTCTGCACCAGCTACCAGAATGGTACGATGCAACGCGGCGGCAGCCAGTTCCACTTCATCCTCGGACAAGAGTTCTAAAATATAAAAAGATGAAAAAGTAAAAAAGGAAAAAGTATAAAGAATAAACCCTTTAACATTTCCAACGTCAAAGAGGTAGTAACTTAAAATAATGCAATTATGAAGAATCAGATGATAAGGCGTAGAGTAATAGGTGGAGTAAAATGTATTTTACTTTTATCCCTTTTTACTTTTTTACCATTAAATGTCAGTGCACAGAAGTTTGCGCTGCTTGACATGGACTATATCCTGAAGAGTATTCCAGCCTATGAGCGGGCCAACGAACAGCTCAACCAGATGTCGAAGAAATGGCAGGCAGAGGTGGAGGCACTTCAAACGGAGGCACAGACACTCTATAAGAACTATCAGGATAATGTGGTGTTCCTCTCGAATGAGCAGAAGAAAGCCCGTCAGGAGGAGATTGTAGCCAAGGAGAAGCAGGCTGCCGAACTGAAGAAAACCTACTTCGGACCTGAGGGTGAACTGTTCAAGAAACGTGCCGCACTCATGGCACCCATTCAGGAGGAGATATACAATGCCGTCAAGGACATTGCCGAGCAGCGCGGCTATCAGCTGATACTCGACCGTGCCAGTGACAGCGGCATCATCTTTGCCTCGCCCAAGGTGGACATTTCGGACGAAGTTCTCCAGAAGTTAGGATATTAGAAACAAATAATTAAAATAAGTATTAACCCGGTGGTGAAGAACGCTTGTTCAGATCCCCACCCCTTAAAACAACGAAAAAGAAAATGAAGAAACTGATTGTAGCACTTATGATGCTCCTTCCGATGGCAGCATCCGCACAGGCAAAGTTCGGACATCTGAATGCATCGGAGGTCATGCAGGCTATGCCTGAGTTCGCTAAGGCACGCACTGAGATTGAAGCACTGCAGAAGCAGTATGAGGACGACTTGAAGAGCATGCAGGAAGAACTGCAGAAGAAAGCAGAAGCCTTCGAGCGTGAGCAGGCCACTCTGCCCGATAATATCAAGCAGCGCCGTCAGACAGAACTGGAAGAGATGTACCAGAAGATTCAGCAGAGCTATCAGGACAACCAGCAGGCTCTGGCCAAGGCACAGCAGGAGAAGCTGAGCGCCATTCAGACCAAGGTGCTCGATGCCATCAAGGCTGTCGGCGAGGCTGGCGGCTACGTCTATATCATGGATGTCGCTGCAGGTATTCCATTCATCAGCACCACACTGAGCAAGGACGTGACGGCTGAGGTGAAGGCTAAGCTGGGAATACATTAATTGATTCATGATTAAGAATCTTGTTGGGAGTGAAGAATTACAGTAAAACGGGAATAAAATGAGAAAGACAACAATTTACAAACGGATGATGTCATTGGCGTTGCTGATGATTCTTCACTCTTCACTCTTCATTCTTCATTCAGAAGCACAGACAAAGTTCGGCTACCTCAGCTATGGTGCTGTACTGAAATCGATGCCTGCCTATACGTTGGCCCAAAAGAACATTGCGGACCTGACGGCACAATATGAGGCAGAGATCAAGCGAGCAGAGGATGAGTTCAATATGAAGTATGAACAGTTCCTTGACGGACAGCGTGACTTTCCGCCGTCCATCCTGCAAAAGCGTCAGAGTGAATTGCAGGAACTGATGGAGAAAAATGTCGCCTTCAAGGAAGAGAGTCGCCGATTGCTTGCTGCAGCCGAAGAGGAGGCATATGCTCCGTTACATCAGAAGCTGGCAACAGCGATACAGAAGGTGGGCATGCAACATGGTCTGGCCTTTATCCTGAATACCGATCAGAATGCCTGTCCGTTCATCAATCCCGAAATGGGGGAAGACGTGACAGAAGCTGTCCTACTATTAATTGATAATTGACAATTGATAATTGAGTAGTGAACGCTGGTCCTATCGGAATCTTTGACAGTGGGTATGGCGGACTGACTATCCTGCATGGCATCCGTCAGCTGTTACCTCAATACGACTATCTGTACTTGGGTGACAATGCCCGTGCTCCATACGGCACCCGTTCGTTCGAGGTGGTCTATGAGTTTACGCGCCAAGCCGTCCAGCGTCTCTTCGAGATGGGATGCCAGCTCGTCGTGCTGGGTTGTAATACGGCATCGGCCAAGGCATTGCGTACTATCCAGCAGCACGACCTGCCACAGTGGGCACCAGAACGCCGAGTGTTAGGTATCATCCGCCCGACAGCCGAGGTCATCGGCACCCTCACCAACACCCGCCATGTGGGAATATTTGCCACAGAGGGAACAATCAAGAGCGAAAGCTATAACCTTGAGATTGCCAAGCTATGGCCCGACATCAAGGTCAGTGGTGTGGCCTGCCCCTTTTGGGTGCCACTGGTCGAATACAATGAGGCCGATTCTCCCGGTGCCGACTACTTTGTCAAGAAGCGCATTGACCAGCTGTTGCGTATGGATCCGGAGATAGACACCATCATCCTGGGCTGTACCCACTACCCCTTGCTGCTGCCGAAGATTCACAAGTATATTCCTCGCGGCATCCGCATCATTTCACAAGGAGAGTATGTTGCAGATAGTCTGCAGAAGTATTTTGAGCAGCATCCGCAACTTGAACAGCGTTGCACACGTGGTGGTAACGTACACTATCTCACTACCGAGAACCCCGAGAAATTCAAGGAATCAGCGCAGATGTTCCTCCACGAACCCGTAGAGGTCGAGAATATCACATTAGGATAATCTCAAATCTCTTAACACTAAACTCTAAACAATAAACTGAAAGGAGGTAGGGACGATCGGGTTCGAACCGATGACCTCTTCAATGTGACTGAAGCGCTCTAAACCAGCTGAGCTACGCCCCTATTGAAAAATCGACTGCAAAGGTATTAAGAATTTGTGAAACCTCCAAGTTTTTTTCGCAGAAAGTGTATTGTTTGGTGGATTTTTTGTACCTTTGTGCCGACTTTTTCATAACATCATATTAAATAGGGGAAGATGAGAATACAAATTATCAATGGTCCAAACCTGAACCTGTTGGGAAAGCGTGAGCCCGGCATCTATGGCTCTGCCACGTTCGACGAGTACCTGACAAAGCTGCAAGCCCGATATCCTGATGTGCAGATAGACTATTATCAGAGTAACGTGGAAGGTGAGCTCATCAACAAGATGCAGGAGATCGGATTCAGCTATGATGGCATCATACTGAATGCTGGTGCCTACACCCACACCTCAATAGCCATTCAGGACTGCATCCGCAGCCTGAAGACGCCTGTCATCGAAGTACATATCTCGAATGTCCACCAGCGGGAAGAGTTTCGTCATAAGTCAATGATCTCATGCGCCTGCCAAGGTGTCATCTGTGGCTTCGGACTCGACTCATATCGTCTGGCAGTAGAAGCGATTCTTTGTCCCTCCAATTAGGGCTTATTAAAGCAGACTCAAAGAAATGAGTAACCTGTTGGACAGCTACATAGAAGCACACATCGACGAGGAACCTGCCTACTTGTACCAGCTCTATCGGGCAACTAACATACACATGTTGCACGGTCGTATGGCCAGTGGTCATCTGCAAGGAAGACTGCTGAAGATGCTGGTGACAATGATCCGCCCTCACAACATCTTAGAGGTGGGTACGTTCAGTGGCTATTCAGCACTTTGTATGGCAGAAGGACTGGAGGATGGCGGACACCTCTATACCTTTGAAATCAACGATGAACAGGAAGAGTTTACCAGACCATGGATAGAACAGTCGCCCGTGGCCGACAGGATTACGTTCCTCATCGGAGATGCTATCAAAGAGGCACCACAGCTGGGCATCACGTTTGACCTGGTGTTCATCGACGGTGACAAGCGAACCTATAAGGACACCTATGAGGTTGTGTTGCCGATACTGCGCAATGGAGGATTCATCATAGCAGATAACACACTGTGGGACGGACATGTCATCGACAGGAATTACGACCACGACCAGCAGACGGCAGGCATCAGGGAGTTCAACGACTATGTAGCATCCGACCAACGGGTGGAGAAAGTTATCATACCGTTGCGTGACGGACTGACACTGATCAGGAAAATTAAAGATTAAATATTTTTCATTTGCATGATACACAATGTTGTGCATCGTAAACCGTGAATTAAGAAAAGGTGCGAGGAGAATTTGCTGAACTGTTATTCATCAAGAAACTGGGCTTCATCAAGACGCTGCTGCATGTGATGTCACAGTATGACATCAACTTGAGGCTGCTACTGCCCTATACGTGGCAGTTGCTGAAGCTGGTGACGCACATTTGCGACATGACGGCCTATGGCATCTCCTATCACACTGTCAATCCACAGGGCAAGCCTACTTTGGCATCGGGTGTGGTCTATATGCCGCGTAGGAAGAAGAAACCGAAGGGTGTCATCGAAGTCTCTCCCCTAACCAGAAGCAAGATCGACTGCGCCACACGTGACATCATGGCGGCAGAGATCTTCCCTGGCATGACAGGCTATGTGACCATTATTCCAGACCTTATCGGCTGTGGCATCTCAGACAAACAGCCCATCGCCTACTTGCAACATGACAACGTGGCAGAGGTCAGCGCCGATATGCGCAAGGCAGCAGCACAGTTCTTAGAGAAGGAACGCAACTATCAGCTACCCTCCACATCCATGCTCTTCGGCTATTCGCTGGGCGGATCGGGTGTCTGGTCACTGGCCAGATACTACCAACTGCATCCGGAACTGAATGTCAAGGTGCTGCATATCTTTGCTGGAGGAGGTCCCTACTATCCGGAGGTGGCACTACGTGCCTTCCACTCAACACGCTACAGCGACTATGCCATCCTGCCCAACATCGTGTATTCCATGAACCACTACGACCAGTTGAACCTGAACTTCAAGCACATCTTCAAGGGAAAGCTGTTGGAAAACTACACCCACTGGTGCAAGGGAAACATCCCCATTCCCGAACTGACACAAATGATCGGCACGCGACTGGATAACTATCTGGACTTCAAGTTCTTCAACGACCAGAACCCTGAATACCTACGATTGATGCGTACTGTGATGGAGAAGACCATTCCCGAGGACTGGGTACCCAAGGCCAAAGTCCACCTGTTCCATTCCAAACACGACACCTACGTGCCCACCGCCTGCTTTTGGGAGCTCTATAAACGACTGAAGCGCTGTAAGGCCAGCATTAGCTATAAGTTGGTGGATCATGACCATATCCCTGCTGCCATTCCCTTTGAGTTGGACTTCATATCCTTCCTCAATAGCAGGAAGTGAATGAATGCTCAAAGCACGAATTTTGTTTTTTTATTCCTTTATTTTTTTATTCTTTTATTTTTTATAGTATCTTTGCATGCGAAATGTAATAATCAATAAACTTTATGCAAGAAACAAGACAAAACAAAATAGCACGACTGCTACAGAAGGAGCTGAGTCTTATCTTCCAGCAGCAGACACGTACCATGCACGGTACGATGGTCAGCGTGACACGTGTAAAGATCTCACCCGACCTGAGTGTCTGTACGGCTTACCTGAGCATTTTCCCCAGCCAGAAGGCAGACCAAATGCTACGAAACATCACGGCCAACGAGAAACAGATACGCTACGAACTGGGTACTCGCATGCGTCATCAGCTGCGTATCATCCCAGAGCTGCGTTTCTTCATCGATGACAGCCTGGACTACATAGAAAGAATCGACGAACTGCTGAAAAAGTGATATTATTTACGATTTTTGAATTTACGATTTACTATTTATTTACGATGGGATGATTTAAAGATTGTTTCGTAAATAGTAAATAGTCAAATAGTATATTAACATGAATTTCCCGTTTTTCGTAGCCCGACGGTATCTCTTCTCCAAGAAATCGACCCACGCCATCAACATCATCAGTGGTGTGAGCATTGTCGGTGTAGCTATTGCCACGATGGCTCTGGTTGTTACGCTCAGCGTGTTCAATGGCTTCCATGACCTTGTGGCATCCTTCTTCACAGCCTTTGATCCACAGATCAAGGTAGTGCCAGCCAAGGGCAAGACAGTACCGGCCGACGATCCCATCCTGACACAGATACGTCAGCTACCTCAAATAGAAGTGGCAACGGAGAGTCTGGAGGATCAGGCACTGGCGGTCTATAACCAGCATCAGGCAATGGTGACCATCAAGGGTGTGGAAGATAACTTCAACAAGCTAACCCATATCGTCGAGATTCTTGAGGATGGTGATACCCTACTGTCGAACAATGCCGAAAAATACGTGCTGCATGCCGCCGACATGAACTATGGTATTATAGGCATTCGCATTGCCGAACAGTTGGGTATGGGCTATACGTTCCCAGGAACCATGCAGGTCTATGCCCCCCGTCGCGAGGGGCAACTGAACATGGCCGACCCATCGCAGGGCTTCAATACTGACGAATTGTATTCACCAGGTGCGCTATTCTCTGTCAGACAGGCCAAGTACGACGGAAAGTACATCCTGACCAGCATCAGTTTTGCCCGTCAGCTGTTCGATCAGGAAGGACGTCTGTCGTCACTGGAGCTGCGTCTGAAACCAGGCAGTGATTTCGATGCTGTCAAGAAGTCCATCAAAAAGATAGCCGGTGATGACTATAACGTGCTGGACCGTTACGAGCAGCAAGATGACACGTTCAAGATCATGGAGATAGAAAAACTCATTGCCTATATTTTCCTCACGTTCATCCTCATCGTTGCCAGCTTCAACATTATCGGAAGCCTCTCCATGCTTATCATCGACAAAAAAGACGACGTGATGACCCTCCGCAACCTGGGAGCGTCCGACAAACAGATTACAAGAATCTTCCTCTTCGAGGGACGTATGATTTCAGCCGTTGGAGCCATCATCGGTATCGCCCTCGGATTACTGCTCTGCTGGATTCAGCAGACCTATGGCATTGTTGCTCTCGGATCGTCAAGTGAGTCGTTTGTCGTCAATGCCTATCCCGTCAGCGTCCATCCTTGGGACGTACTGCTGGTCTTTGTCACTGTCATAGCCGTTGGCTTCCTCAGTGTCTGGTACCCTGTCCGTTACTTTGCCAAACGTTTGTTGAAATGATAGAGAAAGAAGAGAAATACCGTTTGCTTACAAAACAGATAAGCGGACTGATAGAAGGCGAGACCGATCTCGTGGCTGTAATGGCCAACGTCTGTGCTGCCATACATGAGACAATGGGATTCTTTTGGACGGGATTCTATCGGGTACGAGAGTTGGGACAAGGGAAGTCTGAACTGGTGTTGGGTCCATTTCAGGGGCCTGTAGCTTGTATGCATATCGGTTATGGCCGTGGCGTATGTGGAACGGCTTGGAGACAGCGTGAGACGATTGTCGTACCCGACGTCGAACAGTTTCCTGGACATATTGCCTGTAGCAGTCTGTCACGTTCAGAGATTGTTGTCCCCGTGTTCTCTGAAAATGGCGAAGTGCAGGCCGTTCTCGACATCGACAGCAAAGAGCTTGCAACGTTCGATAATACGGACCGTCAATACCTGGAGACTATATGTAGGACAATAACTCCGCTGTTTTAGACAAAAAAAAGCCGATATTGTTTGCCAGATGCTTTTTTTTATATATCTTTGCACGCAAATCGAAATGTACAACGTCTTAACCAGAATAAGTTTTGAAACGTTTTAATAAGATAAAGGCTGTTTTTTCATGTCTTGTACTACTCATCATAATGACTGGGTGTAACAAGCATAACATGTTAAGTCAGCATACAGATGCTGATTCAAAGGCAACAGGGAATAGTGTGGTCAAAGCTGACACGATGAACACAGAGATGAGGTTTGCAATGGAACGGGAAGCCGTTCTCAACCGCGTCAAAGATATATATCGTGTTGTCAAGGCCGACTACATGTCACATGGTGGAGTGTATGAAACGGAATTTTACGACAGGTCATACTGCTCAAAGTCTTGGAACAAATTGCTCTTGTCCGTTCGTCAGAAGGAAGAACGCACCAACACATTGTTTTTCGAGATCAACCCCTGGTCGATGACCAATGACACTGGCACAATGATTACCTTCGATGAGTTCGAGGTGTCCAGCCTGTCTTTCGAGCCAAGGCCGAAGGCTTCCGTATCCTTTGTCGTCTGCGACGGCGACATTTTCATACCTGCCTGTATCGATTTGGTGTATGAGGACGGCCGCTGGGTTATAGATAATTTCTATAACCAGAGATATATGCTCGATGTCCGAAACAGCATGTGGCAGTATATCTCCCAAAACATTTCGTATATGTAAGAGACATCAACGCCTGGCACTGTGAAGCTCATCCCACTGTGAAGCTTATCACCCAATTCTGAAATTTAGGGAGATAATGTTTGGCAGTGTCGGAAAATTGTCGTATTTTTGTAGGCGTTTATGGATTATACTCTCAATATTCGCGGCCGGCTGATGAGCCTGATGGAGCCTTGCGTGATGGGCATACTGAATGTGACGCCCGACTCGTTCTTTGCGGCTTCGAGGGTTCTGGCAGAGGAAGAGGTGGCGCAACGTGCACGGCAGATAGCTGACGACGGCGCTGTCATTATTGACGTGGGCGCTTGTTCGACGCGGCCTGGCAGTGACCCAGTCACAGAGCAGGAGGAGGCAGAACGGCTGCGTATGGCACTGCCGGTCATCAGACGAGTCGTGCCAGAAGCGATTATCAGTGTCGATACCTTTCGTCCGACGGTGGCTCGAATGGTTGTGGAGGAACTGGGTGTTGATATCATCAATGACGTAGGAGATCCCCATAACTATTTCATTACTCACCAGCAGATGTTTCGCACGGTGGCAAGACTGGGAGTGCCGTATGTGCTGATGTCACGAGCTGCCGGCATACAGACGATGCTTAAGGAATTGTCCCATGAGGTTCAACAGTTAAGGGACCTGGGACAGAAGGACATCATCATCGATCCGGGCTTCGGATTTGGCAAGACGCTGGAAGGGAATTTCGCCATGATGCGCAACCTCAGTCAGCTGCAAGTCCTGGAACTTCCTGTTTTGGTGGGTGTGTCACGCAAACGTATGGTCTATCAAACGCTGGGCTGCGAACCAGAGCAAGCCCTGAATGGCACGACGGTGCTGAACACGATGGCTCTGGAACGCGGAACCTCGATACTGCGAGTACATGATGTCCGGGAAGCAGTGGAAACAGTTAAATTATATATTAAGAGTCAGCAGAGTGAAGAATCGGCTTGCACCGGTGAAAAGTGAAGAAATCGTCAAATAACAAATAGCTTTGGGATTTATAGAATTTGGATGGAAAGATATCGTTGATGTTGTCCTGGTGGCACTGATACTGTATTACTTATATCGGCTCATGAAAGAGTCGAGGTCACTCAACGTGTTCATCGGCATTATCATCTTTATTGTGATGTGGCTCTTCGTGTCACAGATCCTGGAGATGAAGCTGTTGGGCAGCATCATGGACAAACTGGTAAGCGTAGGTGTCATCGGACTGATTGTGCTGTTTCAGGAGGACATCCGGAAGTTCCTGTATAACGTGGGCTCGCATCGGCGTATGCGTACCCTGCGGCGTATTCTGTCATTCGGACGCAGCGATGGTAGTCAGCGAGAAAGCAAGAAGACACTGATGCCCGTCGTGATGGCCTGCATGAACATGAGCCGACGCAAGGAAGGAGCACTTATCGTCATAGAAAGAGCCATTCCGCTCGACGACATCGTGCAAACGGGTGACATCATCAATGCCAACGTCAACCAACGGCTGATAGAAAACATTTTCTTCAAGAACTCGCCTCTGCACGACGGAGCCATGATCATCGCCAACCAGCACATCAAGGCCGCCGGCTGCATACTACCCGTAAGTCACAGTCTTGACATTCCGAAGGAGCTTGGTCTGCGTCACCGTGCTGCAATGGGCATCTCACAAGAGAGCGATGCCGTAGCTATTGTGGTGTCGGAAGAGACGGGAAGTATCTCCGTTGCCATCAAGGGCGTGTTCCGTCTCCGGCTGACAGCAGAGGCACTGGAGAGCATATTGACCCAGGAACTGGAGTGAGTAAAAACGGAAAAGTGAGAAACCGGGTTTCGAAGGTGATAGGATGAAAAGGTTAGATTAAATATATATTGATAAACAAACAAACGGAAAACTATGAGTTTAATTGAACAAATCATTGCGCGTGCCAAGAGCAACAAGCAGCGCATTGTGCTCCCCGAAGCTGAGGAGGAGCGTACATTGAGAGCCGCCGACCGTGTGTTGGCAGAAGACATTGCAGACCTTATCCTGATTGGTAATCCCGACAAGGTGCATGCACTGGCAAAGGAATGTGGTCTTGAGAACATTGACAAGGCTACGCTGATTGATCCTCTGAACTGTGAGAAGAGCGAAGAGTATGCCCAGCTGCTAACAAAGCTGCGCGAGAAGAAGGGCATGACCATCGAGAAGGCCCGCGAGCTGGTGAAAGATCCGCTCTATCTGGGTTGCATGATTATCAAGACCGAAGGTGCCGACGGACAGATCAGTGGTGCACTGAGCACTACTGGCGAGACGCTGCGTCCTGCCCTGCAGATCATCAAGTGCGCTCCCGGCATCACCTGTGTCAGCGGTGCCATGCTGATGATTACCGAGAAGCCCGAGTTTGGCGAGAATGGCGTGCTGGTGGTCGGCGACGTCGCCGTCACACCGATGCCCGATGCCAATCAGCTTTCGCAGATTGCCGTCTGCACGGCACAGACCGCCCGTTCGGTGGCAGGCTTTAAGGACCCGCGTGTGGCTATGTTAAGCTTCTCGACAAAGGGCAGTGCTACGCACGAGGTGGTTGACAAGGTCATTGAGGCTACGAGACTGGCAAAGGAGCTTGACCCGACGCTGAAAGTCGATGGAGAGCTGCAGGCTGATGCCGCACTGGTTCCTGGCGTGGGTAAGAAGAAGGCTCCCGGCAGTGAGATTGCCGGCAACGCCAATGTGCTGGTATTCCCGAACCTCGAGGTAGGTAACATCGCCTACAAGCTGGTGCAGCGTCTGGGTGATGCCATCGCCATCGGTCCCATCCTCCAGGGTATCGCTCGTCCCGTGAATGACCTCTCCCGTGGCTGTAGTGTCGAGGACATCTACTACCTGGTTGCCATCACCGCCTGCCAGGCAATGGATGCAAAGAAATAAGTATAAAGTAGGAAGGTTGAGTTTTGATGTGTTGCACTTGTGCAAGGTAAAAGTTAGAAGTAAAAAGTTTTAAGTCATGAGTGATTTTGGTGACATCATGCAAGATAAATGCTTGAACTTTGCAGTCCGTATAGTTAACTTATGCCAGTTTCTCAATGACGAAAAGAAAGAGTTCAAAATAGCAGACCAGCTATATCGAAGCGGGACAAGCATTGGTGCCAATTATAGTGAGGCACAATGTGCTATTAGCCGCAATGATTTCTTAGCGAAAGTTTATATCTCTTTAAAAGAGTGTAACGAGTCTTTGTATTGGCTACAGTTACTTAAAAGAACAGGCAAGCTAACAAATAGTCAGTTCGAATCTGTTTATGCAGATTGCGAAGAATTAAAACGGCTGCTTACTTCAATAACGAAGAAAACTCGGAACACAACATCGTAATTCTACCTTCGAAATTCTTACTTGCAACGCAATACATCGTAATTCGTAATTCAAACATTGTAATTATTATATGAAAATATTAGTATTGAATTGTGGTAGCAGCTCGATAAAGTACGCGCTCTACAACATGGACGACAAGAGTGTGATGACTAGTGGCGGCGCTGAGCGCGTAGGCTTGGACGGTGCCTTTGTGAAGGTGAAACTGGCTGATGGTAGCAAGAAGCAGATTATGCACGACATTCCCGAGCATACTGAAGGTGTGAAGTTTATCTTCTCACTGCTTACCGACCCAGAAATTGGTGTTATCAAGAGCCTCAGCGAGATTGATGCCGTAGGGCACCGCATGGTGCATGGCGGCGAGAAGTTCAACAAGTCTGTCATCCTGACCGACGAGGTGCTGAAGGAGTTTGAGAAGTGTTCTGATCTTGCTCCGCTGCACAACCCCGCCAACCTGAAGGGTGTGAACGCCGTGAAGGAGCTGATGCCTGGCCTTCCGCAGGTCGGTGTGTTTGATACCGCCTTCCATCAGACGATGCCACCTAAGGCATTCATGTATGCCATTCCATACGAGCTGTACGAAAAGTACGGTATTCGTCGCTATGGCTTCCACGGCACCAGCCACCGCTATGTGTCACAGCGCGCACTGGAATTCCTTGGGCTGAAAGCCGAAGGCACGAAGATGGTTACCTGTCATGTGGGCAACGGCGGCTCGATAGCTGCTGTAGTCGATGGCAAGTGTATCGACACATCCATGGGCCTCACTCCGCTGGAAGGTCTGATGATGGGCACACGTGCCGGTGACATCGACGGCGGTGCCGTAACATTCATTGAAAAGAAGCTGGGACTTGACGCCGACGGCATGTCAAACCTGCTGAACAAAAAGAGTGGTGTGGCCGGTCTCACGGGTGGCAGCAGCGATATGCGTGACGTGGAGAACGCTGCCAAGAGCGGTGACGAGCGTGCCAAGCTGGCACAGGACATGTACTTCTACCGCATCAAGAAGTATATCGGTGCCTACGCAGCCGCCATGGGCGGACTCGATGTGGTGGTCTTCACCGCCGGTGTTGGTGAGAACCAGACCAGCATGCGCAGCGAAGTCTGCAAGAACATGGAGTTCCTCGGCATCAAGTTTGATGAGTCGAAGAACAACGTACGTGGCGAAGAGGCTATCATCTCTGCGGACGATTCGAAGGTAAAGGTCGTCGTCATCCCTACCGACGAGGAGCTGATGATTGCTACCGACACGATGAACCTGCTGTAATGCCCGCTATTACAAACGAAATCAGGAGAACGGCTGACGGCTGTTCTCCTGATTTTGTTTGTTCCTGATTCCGGATCTACACATACTGAACGTTCTCCATAAACTGCTGGTAGTTCTTCTCCTTCGTAGCATCCATGATAAAGATCAGGTCGATGATAGGCCAAATGTAGGGAAGGAAGAACAGGATACCGCAGGAGAAACATGCGATGATGACGGCCACAATGCCTACTACCAGTTTTAAGATACCCATGGTAGTGTCACCAATATAAAAACGGTCAAGACCAAAACATCCGAGGAATATGCCCAGAAGCAGGGCTGTCATCGGATCCTTGAAACCGCTTGCTACTACTTGTGAGGCCCTGTTGGGACCCAGTTGTTCCAGTGTCTGCTTGATTTCCGGCATCCGATTCGAAGGGAAATACTTTCCGCAGCTCATAAGAAGCATGTTAATGTCTGTCATTTTCTTCTTTCTGATTTAGTTGATAAGAATGTGAGTGCAAAAGTACAAAAAATTATCGGATTCAGCAAGAATCCGACCATACTTTTTACAACATGCCATGTTTATAGCGCCAGATGTTATAGCCCCAGACTGCTAATTCGAAGACAAGGACGGGGATATAGACGACGGGACGATTGACCCATTTCTTGAATCTGACGTAACACTCGTTGAGCCGGTCGGTATGACAGAAGTAGTCATAGACCATGAGGATGAATCCCGTCAGGAAGTAAGGTACGACGAGATAGACGTTAGGATTCATGAAAAAGGCATCGACGGGATGTCCCTTTATTAATAATATGAACGCACGCGTACCTCCACAGCCGGCGCAAGGCATATCATAGATGAGACGGGAGGGACAGGTAATAATGTTATAGCCTGCGTGCCGTGTGACTAACACCAACAGCACCCAGGCTATAGCGAATATGCATATCAGGATAAGACCTTTACGACTTATCACGACAGCTTACAGATAACTGATGTTCTGCATGAACTTCTCATAATTCTTCTGCTTGGTAGCACCCATGATGAGGAACCAGTCGATGATGGCCCAGAACAGGCTGATACCACAGACGAAGAAACAAACCAGCTTACCTATACCCATTCCAGTGTCACCGATATAGAAACGGTCGATGCCCAGGGAACCGGCAACCAGCGAGATGATCAGTGCGATAGTAGGATCTTTGAATTCAATGGCCAACGCCTGACTTGCCTTTTCGGGACCAAGTTCCTCAAGTGTCTGGCGGATAGCCGGCATGCACTCCTCGGGGAAGAACTTGGAGGCATTCATCAACAGCATATTTGTCTGATTGTCCATAATGAATTGTTTTTGTTTTTAAACTATAACATCAAGCATCACATAGAGCGATGCTTGATGCTGTTGGTTCATGTTCAAAGAATAAATTACAGAATCTCGTTCAGCTTGTTCATATTGAACTCCTGGGTACGCTTCTTGATATTGAAGATGTCAAGCAGCCACCATACACCGCATCCACCGCAGGTGAGGAGCTTGATAACACCATTTGTCGTGTCACCGAGCATGAAACGGTCAACACCATAGCTACCTACCAGGATGGCAATAATCAGCAGGGTTGTCGGGTTCTTGAACTGAAGCATCTGAAGCTCATCAAACTTGCTGTCGTCGGCAGCTTCCAGTCTCTCACGAATTTCAGTCATTGCCATTTCAGGCAGATTAACAGCTTGTGCTGCTAAGAACTGATCAATTTTTTCTTTAATCATAGTTGTTTTTATTATAGGTTGAAATAATAATCCTTTATAAAGTAATCTTCACAATTCGATTGCAAATTTAATTAAAATTCCGATAACAGAGTTTTTATGCGTGTTAAAAAATATTAAGGACGGCTTTCTCCCTCAATATATTCTTCCAAAAACATGTGTTCCCCGTCAAAAACAGCGTATGTGAACTGGCTAATCCAGTCACCCAGAATCATCACACGTGCTTTTTTCGTCAGTTGCAAGTCAAGTTCAATATGACGATGGCCATAGATGTAATAGTCGATATTCGGATGGTTTTGCATGTACTGGCGGGTATAGCGGACCAGGAACTCCTTGTTGTCACCCATGTAGGGTGCTACGCCGATGTCCTTATGCTTCAAGTAGCTGTGTTTGGCCCATGTATGTCCGAACCACATACTCCATCGCGGGTGTATGGTAGAGAAGGCTATCTGGCAGAGACGGTTGTGGAAGAGCCTGCGCAGCAGCTTGAACTTCTTGTCAGGATCGCCCAGTCCGTCACCATGAGCCAGGAAGAACACCTTGCCGTATAACTCCGTCGTTAACGGCTGCTTATGCAAGATGACGCCACATTCACGCTCCAGGTAGTCGTAGGCCCAAATGTCGTGATTACCCGTAAAGTAGTGAACCTCTACGCCCATGTCGGTCAGCTCGCTGATCTTACCCAGGAATCGCGTATAGCCTTTGGGCACCACATACTTATACTCATACCAGAAGTCAAAGATATCACCCAGCAGATAGATGGCGGCAGCCTTGTCCTTGATGCTGTCGAGAAACCTGACCAGGCGACGTTCCTGCATTCGTCCATGCGGAATGCCCCATGACCCTAAGTGCGCGTCGGAAAGAAAATACACGTTCTTCATATTTAGTAACTCTACACTCTAAACTCTAAACTAGTCGAATCCTAATTCGACTTTGGCTTCTTCACTCATCATGCTTTGGTCCCATGCCGGTTCAAATACCAGGTTGACGTTAGCAGACCTGACGCCCTCCACGCTTTCAAGCTTTGTGCGCACGTCTTCCAGAATGAAGTCGGCAGCAGGGCAGTTGGGGGCAGTGAAGGTCATATCCACTTCCACGTTGTAGTCTTCCTGCACGTCAATCTTGTAGATCATACCCAGGTCATAGATGTTGACAGGTATCTCAGGGTCATAGACCGTTTTCAGCACATCCACGATGCGCTCTTCCATCATTGTTTTCTCTTCTTGTGTCATAATTAGAAAAATATTGTGGGCAAGGAGTTCTTACGCTTTTGAGATAATTCAGACTTCATGCGACTGATGGCCGTCTTGAAAAAGAAAGCAACCAAGTGTTCGTCTGTGCCATCCGTGCGGATCTGCTTGAGTGCAGAGATGTAGGCTGCACGATCATCAAGTCTGATGATGAGCAGCGGGTGGTTGGCTCGTAGCAGGATGAAGTTGGACAGCAGACGACCGGTTCTGCCATTGCCGTCGCGGAAAGGATGCAGATATTCGTAATATCCATGCCATTTTGCTGCCACGATTAACGGGTGCTGTCCTTCATCGAGAGCCTTCTGTGTAGAAGTCATCAGATTGGGAACACGTGCAATCAGCGCCTCGTGGTCTCCAAAGACGGTGTCGCCTGCAGCCATGTCTTCTGTGGTATATTCCCCAGGTATAGCCTCCGGTGCCCGATAGCTGAGCGTGTGCTCCGTCACCAGGCGGTTCACCTCTTTTAATAATGCTTCATCAAAGGGAGAATCCAAATGGCTGGCCATATAGTCGAATGCCCGGAAATGGTCGGCCATCTCTGTGCATTCAAGCAAAGAACGCCCTACAGGAATCATCGCCATGCCTTGTTCACGCAGGATTCTTGTATCATCAACCGTAAACGAGTTTCCCTCAATGGCACAAGAATGTGCAGAGAACAGAATCTCGTTGTATTCCATCCACTGCTTTTTCCCCATCCTGTCGGCTATCTTCTGCTGATATTCCTGTCGGACAAGCTCGTATTCTTCCATCTCTCTTTCGAACATCGCTACAAAGGTAGTGCAAACCGAGTGAAATGCAAAATAAAATTCAATTTATTTTCATTTCCGAGGTGTAGCCTACTTTCGACGTTAGTCAAAGGTACGAAAAATTTGATTAAGTGAGTACAAAAGAAACAGTTTCTTTTGTCGAGCGTGAAAATTTTATCCAATAAGCGAGAAGAAAACCAAAAGTTTTTTGAGTTTTCTCGAGTAGGAGTACCTTCGAGGCACCCTGTTCTATCTTGGGGAAATCTGGGTGCAACGGGTCTCCGCTATGCACTCTAATATGCTACTTTTCTAATTGCCTAAATATTAGTTTGCTATGCAAGGTGCAACCTTTTACAGATGTTACCCTTGGCTTTGCTGTTACAAAACAACTTGTTTTGTCCACCAAAAGCTATGCTTTGGTTGAACAAGAGCATAGGTTTTGCGACACAAAACAAGTTGTTTTGTTAGTTCAAAGCACCTTCCCACGATTCTGAGCGTTGAGTCTTTGTTCTGCCGTTAGCTATCATAGCCTGTCTTAAAGAGCCTGTTTTCCGAAACCAGTACACACCAGATCCGTTTGTGTTTCCGTTGCAAAATTACAAAAAGTCGAGAGAAAAGCCAAATTTATTTGTGCTTTTCCGAGATGCTTTGTGTACCTGCTGTCCAACAAGATGTTAGTATCAAGAAACACTCTCATTATAAAGCATATTTTGTCGTCAGGAAATCTGTCCTGGCCTTGTCACCATTTATATCATCATCGTTAGCAACTTGAATTTCTTCCGCAGATACTTGCCTAGAATCAGCTTAAACTTCGGGTTCGTCTGATTGGCTTGAAAGAAAGCGTTCTGTCGCAGGCTATATTATACCAAATCGCCAAACTTTTCGGCAGATATTTTAAGGTTTGCCTGTTTTTCAAAAATCTGTATGAATAATTTAGGATAATATTATTTTTTTGTAAAAATACTTTGCCGTTTCACAAATAAACGTTACCTTTGTGCTCATCATTATTATACATATGTGTAGCAACTATGGCAGAACGAAGTCATATCAACACCCAGTCCATGCTGCCTGTCGGCACGCTGCTGCAAGGGGGCAAGTATCGCATTGAGCGTTACCTGTCGTCAGGTGGCTTTGGTAGTACCTATGTAGCCGCAGTAGCAGTTAGGTGCATTTAATGCACAAAGTTTGGTAAAAAAAATAGAAATAATAAAAACAACATCATTATGCGATTTATCATCATCTTACTATTAGTGCTTTCAACTCCCTCGGTTTCATTAGCACAAGAAGAAATCATAGATCCTGTAGCACAACAATGGAGAGAACGTATAGATGCGGTGTGGAAAGATGTCAATGCCGACAATAACGACTCTTACAAAACCCTGATGAAGGACCTAAAACCTGACCACATCAAGTATTTGGAATGTGAGCAGTGTGACAAACTGGTGAAAATGATTTGCTACATGCGCGTAAACGGCGAATACGATACGGACACAGATATTCGACTATTTGACGCAATAGTCGAAGCGAACATGTGTTATGAGAGCTTGTCTTTTATCACAGCATATTACGATAACTACAACTTATTTCCGGAGAAGAAATTTATCGTACTAAAACAGTTGACAGAAGATTTCGATTTTACAACTTTTACTGGTTATCACTATGGAAAAGCACTTGTCAATGGAGATGGATGTACAAAAGATGTACAGGCCGGTATCGACAAATTAGTGAAGACCACACAATTGGCCAGAGATGATTTCGCGTCGAAAGCGAAGGAACTATTGGTTGAATTATGGAAAAAAGATGGTAATAAGTATAACAACATGTTAGGACGTCTATGTACTGAATACAGTGATGCTATGAAGGTGTGGGACCAATACTACTGGGTTTATGACGAGACAACCCTTAAAGTGGGGCTGCTCGACTCACTCGCAAAAGAGGTGTTACCAATGAAATATAATGATGTAAACAATAAACTCGACTATTTGTTTGTTGTTACCACAGACAACGGGGAGGAATTGGTGACATATGGTGGAAAGGTAATTTCCGAAAAAGCCTATAGGAAGATTGATTTAGGGAAATTTGCAGATGGGAGCTACTTTATTTCAGTGAGCGATGGAGACAATTACGGACTTCTTAATGCCGACGGTACACTGGCCACCGATATGGTGTTTTATGATATAAGTCTCCCATTTTTCAGTTTTCAAAAGCCATCCTTGACGCTGTTTGTTGACGATAATGAAAATCCCTTAATACAATACACCATTGAAGAGGCTTTCAAACAAGGATTTGCTATCGTTAGTTACGAAGATAAATATGGTGTCATGGACAAGACTGGCAAACTCGTTGTAAAATGTGTCTATGATCATATTCAACGTTTGGACAACAATAATTTCACCGTAACGAAAGGTCACGAAGAAACCACTATCAGATTATAGAACAAAATACTACTATGTTGCTGGTAGCTCTGTTAGTTTGCCACTATCTGGCAGATTACTGTTTGACGATGCCTTCGATGATTAAGGCGAAAGCAGATGGATGTAGTCCGTGGCCAATCTTGTTACACACTTTTGTTCATGCACTGCTGATAGGAATTTGCCTATTGATATGGGGCGTTGCATGGGGTATGTTGCTGTTGCTGATGTTAGCAGAACTCATTTCACATTTCCTCATCGATACAGGTAAGGGATGCCAACACGGCAATGAACATTTTTGCCAATGCAGTAGTAATGTATCGGAAAATACCATTTGAGATAAAGGCCGGCAATGAAGATGTCATGGAAAGAGGGAGAAGGGCTTTTTATGCTCTTAGAGAGCAAGCCCGAGAGAATGGTATTCAAGACATGACGCTTGATGAGATTAATGAGGAAATTCGTCAAGCACATGCTGAAAGAACTGAAAGAGAAAAAGTGATAGTATGATTTACGCAGTTATTGACACGAACGTTCTTGTGTCAGCAATTCTTACGCACAATCTTCAATCACCTACTTTCCGTGTTATAGACGCGATGTTAGCGAGGCATATTGTCCCTTTGTACAATGAGGAAATTACTTTTATGTTGCAAAAAACGTATTTTTACTTTCATCTTTCATATATAGCTACATATGTAGTTGTATATGAAAGATGAAAGAGAAATTCAACAAAATGCCAACTGATTTGCAAATTCTTGCGTCCTTTCGGTAGCAAGCGACCAAAGATCGCGGGGTATTCAAGGATATGGTATGAGCGTTTGAAGGTTGTCAGATTGCCGAGAAAGTTGTTGGTAAATGAATCTGATGCGGAGATTACCAAAGAATAGCAAACAAAGACACAGGGTTTATTAGCACCTGCCCTCTTCGTGGTAGCTGTAGTAGCTGCCGTCGGTGATGATGAGGTGGTCCTGAAAATGGATGCGCATGATGTCGCAGGCTTTCAACAGTGACTGCGTCAGGCGGTCGTCTTCGACACTGGGACGGAGACTGCCCGAGGGGTGGTTATGGGCCAGGACGATGATGGTGGCATTGGCCAGTACGGCCTCTTTTATGATGAGGCGCACATCGACAGCCGTTTCCGTGATGCCTCCACGCGACAGTTTCATGCACTTGATGAGACGGTAGTTCTGGTTCAGCAGCAACAGCCAGGACTCTTCCACGTCCAGGTCTTGCATGTGGGTATGCAGATAGTTGTACATGTGAGTGGCTGTGCTCAGCTGAGGCCGTTCTTCTACCTGTTCACGCTGTCGGCGCTTTCCCAGTTCGCAAGCTGCCAGGATGGTGATGGCCTTGGCTTCGCCAATGCCCTTGTAGTCACAGAGCTGGGGAATGGTCATCTTGCCCAGTGTGTTGAGGTTGTTGTTGCAGTCGCCCAATACTTTCTTCATCAGATCAACGGCACTCTCATCCGTATTGCCAGAGCCAATAAGAATGGCCAGCAGCTCGGCGTTGCTTAACGCTTCGGCTCCCAAGGCAGCCAGCTTTTCACGAGGACGATCTTCCTCTGCCCAATGGGCTATTGTTAGTTTAGAGTTTAGAGTGTAGAGTTTAGAGTTCTTTGCAGAGCAAAGCGGCAAAGCCGAGCGTGCTACCGCCCTTGACTTTTCCTTTGACTCTGCCTTCATTTGTTTGTCTGTATTCATTTTGTCTCGTTCTTTTGTTTCATTGTCTTGATAGATGATACCAAAAGTTTGATAATCTCCTCGTTGTCATTCATCATGGATTCAAATCCAGCCTTGTCAATGTACTCTCTCAACTCTACACTCTACACTAAGAATAGAAAGTTTTTTCGAAGGCCTGGAACTCGTCCTTCTTGAGGATGCAGCGTTTCCACCATGCCTCGATGAATCCGAGACCGTAGCCCATGAGTTGTGTGAAGGCAGCGGGAATGCTGAGGAAACCGACTTTGAGGCTGCGGTTGAGGCGTGTGGAGTCTATCAGGATGATGAGACTGTAAAGGAAGATGGGTGCGAGGGCTGCCACTACCACCCAGTACCACAGGCGGAAGTCGTCAGGGTTGCCATAGACCATCATGATGCGGGCGAAGGCTCCCACCAGAATGAGGGCAAAGACACCGAGGGTGAAAATGGTGGGCAGGAGGTGGACCAGCTTAAGCGTTCCCGGATGGCGCTTCTTGAGGTTGATGCGGGCTATGCCGCTGTTATATACCTGACGGAAGAACTTGCGGAAATCGGTGCGCCGCTTGTGCCACACCCAGGCATCAGGAAAGAGGCGTGGCTGATAGCCTGCCTCGACGATGCGATAGGAAAAGTCAATGTCTTCGCCAAAGCGCATCTTGGAGAACCCGCCCAACTGGAGATAGACATCACGACGGATGCCCATGTTAAAGGAGCGGGGATAGAACTTGTCGAGAGCCCCCCTCTTATCCCCCCGAAGGGGGGAAGATGCGCTCCCCCATCCCCTCTTATCCCCCCGAAGGGGGGAGGAACCACCACGAATGCCGCCTGTGGTGAAGAACGATGTCATCGAGTAGCTGATGGCTTTCTGTACAGGAGTGAAGGAGGGATGGGCAGCGTCGGGACCGCCGAAGCAAGCAAGTTTAGAGTGTAGAGTGTAGAGTTTAGAGTTTGCTGCCGCCTTACCGGTTGCGCCTGTCTGCTCTTGCTCATGGGCGGTAGCAGACTCTCCACTCTCCACTCTACACTCTACATTCTCCAAGTATTTTGGAGGCAGCACCACGTCGGAGTCGAGGATGATGAGCCACTCGCCCTGGGCGCGTTCAGCACCGTAGTTACGGCTCTGGCCTGGTCCGCTATTATCCTTGTAGTAATAATGCAAATCAAGGATGTCTGCGTACTTGTCGCAAACATCCTTGCAGGTCTTCTTTGAACCGTCTTCTACAATAATCACCTCGAAATCCTTGAACGATTGGGAGCAGAGGCTCTCAAGCAGCTCATCGACCTCGTCAGGGCGATTATAGACAGGAACTATGAATGAATATTTCATATTCATCAAGTTTAGAGTGTAGAATGTAGAGTTTGCTACCGCCTTACCTTTTGCGCTTTTCTGCCCTTGCTTCTGGGCGGTAGCAAACTCTACACTCTACACTTTGCACTCTACACTTAAGAATTATTCCTTGCCGCGTGCCAGATATGAGCCGTCGCGTGTGTCAACCTGGATAAGGTCACCCTCGTTGATAAACAGAGGAACGCGAACCTCAACACCAGTCTCCAGTGTGGCGGGCTTCAGCGTGTTGGTAGCTGTATCGCCCTTGATACCAGGCTCAGAGTGAGTAACACGGAGATAGGTCTTGACGGGCATCTCGGCATAGAGGATCGTTCCGTCGGTAGTATCACTGACCACTGATACGACGTCACCTTCCTTCATGTATTCATGTCCAATCACCAAGTCATTGGCGATGGGAATCTGCTCAAAAGTCTCCTGATTCATGAAGATGCGGCCTTCCTGGTCTTCATACAGGTACTGATAGTCGCGGTGTTCGATGATCACGTCCTCCAACTTCTCACCGATGTTGTAGCGGCGCTCCAGAACACGACCGTCGGTCACGTTCTTCAACTTGATGTTCATGATGGTGTTTCCCTTACCGGGCTTGCGGTGCTGGAAGTCGATGCAAACCCAAATAGAACCGTCCATACGGATAGCAGTTCCTTTCTTAATGTCTTGTGAATTAATCATATTCTTTTATTATTATAATGTATAATCGTCATATTTTGGTGCAAAGGTACATAAAAAAGATTAAAGATTAAAGATTAAAGATTAAAGATTTTTCATTTGTAAAAGATAAAAAACGTTAAATCTTGGATGGCGGCAGCAAATTCTTCACTTTTCACCCCTCACTTTTCACTTAAAAGTCGTACCTTTGCAGCCCGAATTATGGAATAACAACAATAAAAAACAATAAAAAGCAATGAAAAGAACATTCCAGCCGCACAATCGCCGCCGCGTAAACAAGCATGGTTTCCGTGAGCGTATGGCCTCAAAGAATGGCCGTCGCGTCTTGGCTTCACGCCGCGCCAAGGGCCGCAAGAAGCTGACCGTATCTGACGAGCATCACGGAAAATAAACATGTTTTCGTGCGTTGAGCAAACAGAATGACGGAGTGGGCCAACAGGTCCTGCTCCGTTTTCTTTTGTTTTTTCCCGTTTTTTTTGGTGTTATCGAATATTCTTCGTACTTTTGTCGGTTAGATAAAAAAGTTTAGTTTACGATGAGTATAAAAAAACTGATAGGAACGTTTACCGACTGGCGTTTGTGGGCACATTTGCTGGCCATGCTGCTGGTAATTTTACTGCTCTGCATCGGAGTGAAAGTCGGTCTTGACATCTATACGCATCATGGTGAGAATGTAGAAGTGCCGAACATCATTGACATGGACTACGACAAGGCCATGATGCTGTTAGAGGAGCATGACTTGAGGATTGCCGTATCAGACTCCGGCTATAACAAACGGCTACCGGCAGACTGTATTCTGGCACAGACACCCGGTGCAACGGCCAGGGTCAAGCCGGGACACGTCATCTATGTGACAGTTAACTCACCGTCATCACCGACCGTCACCATTCCCGACATCATTGACAACAGCAGCCTGCGTGAAGCTGAGGCGAAGCTGGCAGCCATGGGATTCCGGATGCTGCCGCCCAAACGTATCGTAGGAGAGAAAGACTGGGTATATGGCATCATTAGCCGTGGCCGGAGGGTTGGAACGGGCGACCGGATCAGTACTGATGCGCCACTGACGCTGATTGTGGGTTCTGGCGGATACGACAGTGATGAGGAGGGACTGGACGACTACATGGATGCACCCGCCAATATTACCGAAGACGGAACCTTTACTACTGAAGAAATGCCTGTTCCTGAACTGGAGGGCATCCATGACGACGCAGACGACCCGATAGAGTGAAGTCTATGATAGAGGAAGCAGAAGACCTTATACTTATTGAGGACGACGAAGAACAGCCGACCCAGCTCTACGAGCATTATCGCTTTGAGGTAGATCGGGGGCAGGTTCCCGTTCGTGTCGATAAGTATATGTTCGAAAAGTTGCAGCACTCTTCACGCAATCGCATACAGAAGGCTGCCGATGCCGGCTTCGTACATGTCAATGACCGTCCCGTAAAAAGCAACTATAAGGTTCGCCCTGGCGATGTGGTGACGCTCATGATGGACCGTCCTCACTACGATACGACCATAGAACCGGAGGACATACCGCTTGACATTGTCTATGAAGACGATGAGCTGATGGTCATCAATAAACCGGCCGGGCTGGTAGTACATCCAGGTGTAGGAAACTTCCACGGTACGCTGGTCAATGCCGTAGCATGGCATCTGCGCGACCTGCCCTCTTACGACCCTAATGATCCGAGTGTCGGACTGGTACATCGTATTGACAAGGACACCAGCGGCCTGCTGGTGATTGCCAAGACACCAGAGGCTAAAACAGAGTTGGGGGCACAATTCTTCAATAAGACGACCCATCGCAGCTATGTGGCACTGGTATGGGGACACTTCACGGAGGACAGCGGACGCATAGAGGGAAACATCGGACGTGACCCGAAGGACCGGTTGCGCATGGAGGTCTTTCCACCAGGTTCCGATACCGGCAAGAGTGCCGTCACTCATTATCGTGTGCTGGAACGTTTTGGCTATACCACCTTGGTGGAGTGTATCCTGGAGACAGGACGGACACATCAGATACGTGCCCACATGCGGCACATCGGCCATCCGCTGTTTGGCGACGAGCGCTATGGGGGTACCGAGATGCTCCGTGGAGAACGCACCGCCAGCTACCGGCAGTATATCAACAACTGTTTCAAGTTGTGTAACCGCCAAGCCCTACATGCCCGGACGCTGGGTTTTATCCACCCAAAGACTGGTCGCCAGATGGACTTTACCAGTGAGCTGCCCGACGACATGGCGGCCCTCATCGACAAGTGGCGTCACTATATCGGCGGCACTACTCCATGACTCCCATAAAAACCCAAGAACTCAGAAGACCCAGAGGCCTCATAAGCCCCATAATAAAATAAAGAAGTATGAAATATTTGAAGAGAAACATTGCTATTGTTTGTGGAGGCGACTCGTCAGAGCACGATGTGTCGCTGCGTTCTGCCCAAGGACTTTTCTCGTTCTTCGACAAGGAACGCTATAATGTATATATTGTTGACGTAAAGGGTGTTGACTGGCAGGTGGAACTGCCGGGAGGAACCACTACGCCCATCGACCGTAACGACTTCTCGTTTGTGGAAGACGGCAAGGCTAAGCTATTCGACTATGCCTACATCACCATCCACGGCACACCGGGCGAGAACGGACTACTGCAAGGTTACTTCGACCTCATCCGCCTGCCCTATTCCACCAGCGGCGTGTTGGTGGAGGCCATGACATTCGACAAGTTCGTACTCAACCAGTACCTGCGCAGCTTTGGCGTATCGGTGGCCGACTCGTTGCTCATCCGCAAGGGCTACGAACAGATTGTCAGCGACGACGAGATAGAAGAGCGCATTGGCATGCCTTGTTTTGTGAAGCCTGCTGCCGACGGTTCCAGCTTCGGCGTGTCGAAGGTGAAGAACAAGGACCAGCTGGCACCAGCCATCCGCAAGGCCATGATGGAGAGTCCGGAAGTGATGGTCGAGCAGTTCCTCCCTGGAACGGAGATCACACAAGGCATCTATAAGACGAAGCATAAGACGGTGCTGCTACCCATCACGGAGGTGGTAACCAGTAATGAATTCTTCGACTATGATGCGAAATACAATGGCCAGGTGGATGAGATTACTCCGGCACGCATCTCCGATGAAGTGGCAGAGCGTGTGGGTAAGATTACCAGCCACATCTACGACATCCTGCACTGTAACGGTATCATCCGCATCGACTACATCATCTCCCCAGAAGGTAAGATCTCCATGCTTGAGGTTAACACCACGCCTGGCATGACTGCAACCAGTTTCATCCCCCAACAGGTACGCGCTGCCGGTTTGGACATGAAAGATGTGCTGACCGATATTGTTGAGAACCAGTTTTAAGGGAGTTGATAGTTTAGAGTGTAGAGTTTAGAGTTTGCTACCGTTGCTATGGAGTACGATATTAAGGAGTTTGACGAGATACGGCCGTATGAGCCGGACGAGATGAAGCAGGCGTTTGAGGAACTGCTTAAGGACCGTCAGTTTCAGGTGGTGCTAAAGGGCTTTGTCCCCTGGCTGCCAAAATGGGCACGCAACGGCCTGCTGCGTCTGGCTTTTACGGGAGTCAAGACTCCACTCGACTTCCAGAAGCGTTTCATGAAGCCCATCGTCAAGTGGATTATCCGCAAGCATACCGACGGCTGCACCTTTGACGATACGAATTTGGAGTGTAGAACGGAGAGTGTAGAGTTTGCTACCGCCACTGATGGAAGTGCAGACTCTACAGCGGCAGCACGCTCGGCTTTGCCGCTTTGCTCTGCAAAGAACTCTACACTCTACACTCTAAACTCTAAACTAGAAAAACGTTTTACCTTCGTCTCCAACCATCGTGACATCGTGCTGGATTCGGCATTCCTCGATGTCATGCTGGTGGATAGCGGTCATCCGACGACTGTGGAGATTGGCATTGGCGACAACCTGCTTATCTATCCGTGGATCAAGCGGCTGGTGCGGATGAACAAGGCATTCACCGTGCGTCGCGGACTGACACCCCATGAGATGATGCGCTCCAGTCAGCTCATGAGCCGTTACATCCATTATGCCGTGACGCAGAAGAAGGAGAACATCTGGATTGCCCAGCGAGAGGGACGTGCCAAGGACTCTGACGACCGGACACAGGATTCCGTGCTGAAGATGCTGGCTATGGGAGGTGAACTCAAGGAACTGAACATCGTGCCGCTCACCATCAGCTACGAATACGACCCCTGCGACTACCTGAAAGCACAGGAGTTCCAGCAGAAACGCGACAATCCGAAGTTCAAGAAAAGCCGACAGGACGACCTGGACAACATGAAGACCGGTATCTTCGGCTATAAGGGACGGGTACATTACCATTGTGCTGCCCCCATAAACACATGGATGGAGCAGTTGCAGGGTCTGCCCAGAAAAGACTTCTATGCTACCCTGGCTACCCGTATCGATAGGGAGCTGCATGCCAACTACCGGCTTTATCCCTGCAATTACATCGCCCTGGACGAACTGAATGGCAACAGCGAATACGCCGACCACTACACTGCCAAGGACAAAAAACGCTTTGAACAGTACCTGATGGGGCAGCTGGCCAAGATCCAGATTCCCGACAAGGATGAGCCTTTCCTGCGTGAAAGGATGCTGACTATGTATGCCAACCCCCTCCGAAACCATCTTGCCGCCCTATGAAGCATCTGTTTTCCTACCTTTTTACCTTTTTGCCTTTTTACCTTTTAGTGTCCTGTACCCAGGACAACTACGAAAAGGGAGAAGGAGAATACTCCCTGATGAGAGCCGACTTTATCGAGGCACATGTCGGCAGCGACAAACGAGTCGATTATATCGTGACCGACGACGGGGACTCGCTGACAGCCGAGCCGCGTTTCACCATCAAGAGCATCACCATAGCAGATACCACTTACCGCGCCATCCTTTATTATAATAAGGTAAAGAACGATGCTGGCAAAACGGTTGTCGAAGCCATGAGGATGTCTGTCGTACCTACCCTCTTCCCCCAGAAAATCAGAAACCAGGAACAGCTGGTGGCCGACCCCGTAAACTTCGAGAGTGTATGGCTGGGTGCCAACCGACGTTATCTGAACAGCAGTATTATCGTGATGACAGGAAAGCCTGATGACGAGGAGATCCGCCAGACGATAGCCCTGATTCAGGATACTATCGTGATGCAACCCGACGGAAAGCTGACGGCCCATTATCGTTTGTATCATAATCAGGGTGGTGTGCCTGAGTATTATTCTGCCCGTCTGTACCTGAGTATCCCCGTCAGCAGCATCAAGGCCGACTCGGTACACCTGACCGTCAACACCTACAAAGGCGAAATCGTCAAGTGCATCCCATTGATTGATGTGCAGTGAATGACAGAGTCCGAACGCAGCAGACTATGAGTCCGAACCGAACGGACTGTAAGTCCGAACGCGACGGACCGGGTGAGAGGGACTTTTAAGGTTTAGATGAGTCGTTCCAATTGGTCCAGTTCCTCGCTGGTTGTTGCCCAGCTGGTGACGAAGCGGCAGATGGTATGGCGCATGTCAGCCTGCCCCCAATGGGTGAAGCCGATATGACGCGACAGGCGTTCCACCTCGTCGTTGGCAAGGATGACAAACTGCTGGTTCGTCGGTGAATCCAGATAGAACTCATAACCCTTTTTGCGGAACAGCTCCTTCATGCGCATGGCCATGTCAATGGCATGTCGTGAGAGCTGGAAATAGAGTAGTTCCTTCTCGTCTTTTGCATGGGGGGAAGGGCTGAACAATGCCTCAAACTGTAATCCGATGAGCGCGCCCTTGGCTATGACGGCACCATGCTGTTTCTGGATAGAGAAGAAGTGCTTATGGGCGCGACGGTTGGTAAATACCACCGCTTCGCCACATAATGCCCCGATTTTCGTACCACCAATATAGAACACGTCGCAGTGGCGGGCCAGATAAGGCAGAGTGACAGGTTGCTCGTCGGAGGTCAGGCACTTGAGCTCGGAAGCTGCCAGTCCATAGCCCAGCCGTGCCCCGTCGATGTAAAGGGGTATCTCATAATGCTGGCAGACCTGATAGATATCATTCAGCTCACGCGCAGAATAGAGCGTCCCAAGCTCGGTAGGGAACGTGATATATACCAGACCTGGATATACCGCATGGGCATTATTGCCGTCGTGCATGAAGTCATCCAGATACTTGTCAAGCACCTTTGCATCCATCTTGCCGTTCGGTCTTTCTCCAGCAGGCAAGGGTAATGGGATGACCTTGTGTTCGGTAAACTCTACAGCTCCCGCCTCATGAACATTGATGTGTCCACTATCTACGCAGATGACGCCCTCATACTGATAGAGCATGGAGTCGATCGTGGTGGCATTGGTCTGTGTGCCTCCCGTCAGAAAGAACACCTCGGCATCAGGCAGACCACAGGCCTTGCGGATACGCTCTTTGGCACTTTCACAGAACTCGTCGAAACCGTATGGTATCGGTTTCGCCCCATTATGGTCTATCAGGCTTTGCAGCACCAATGGGTGTGCGCCGTTGTTGTAGTCACATTCAAATGATATCATGGCTCAAAGAAATTAAAATTCAACGTATGGTTCCAGCCGTTGTATGGCTTCAGGCGGGAAATCCTTGTGCAGCTTCAGGTCCTGTAGGCTTTGCAGTGGTCCGCGCAGACGGCGGTACTCAGTGATGGCCTTTGCCTGATAGAAGCTGATGTACGGATGCCGCTGCAGCTGGTTAAGCGTCAGCTTGTTGAGGTTGATCTTCTGCGTCTGTGGCTGTCGCACCACAAAGTAAGGGATGGCAGACTCCGGAAAGTCTTCTATCTCACGCAGCTGTTCCGGACTCACATATCCGCCCAGACGCTGTCCGTATCTGATGATGCGGCGGGCAAAGGCCTCTCCGACGCCGGGCACCTTGCGTAGCAGCATGGTGTCAGTGGTATTCAGGTTGATACTCGACGGTACCTCAACCTTGATGGGGTACTTCATCGTGTCACGCTCATGATGTTCTTCCTCACCAACAAGGGCAGAAGCCGGCGTGGTATAGTCGGACGATATGCGGATATAAGGTTCCAGTTCGCGGTATTCCTTGACAGTCAAGCCATAAAGCCGTGCAAAGTCCTCTTTTTTCCGATACACTCCCCCGCGAGCACGATACTTGTATATATTCTTCACTTGCCAGGGTCGCAGGCCAAGTCGCAGCAATTGTGTGCTATCGGCCGTATTGGGGTCGAAGGGAAAGCGCTGGGGGGTGTGCGTAGAGGATTGAGCGAAATAGGTGGTGTGGGGTGAGTGTTGATAGTCATGCATGATGTATTGTGCATGATGCGTGGAGTCTGCATACAGCGTCGTACTTTCCATGCGTCTTTCCGTAAAGAGAATAACGCCCAGAGCCAAAGCCATGATGCAGAGCACAAAGAGGATTGCCCTACGGTCGGACTTGCGGATATAGAAGAAGTCCTTGAACATTACTCATTTCTCAATTTCAAATGACCCCGAACTGATGGAGGAAGATCAAGATGATGCAGAGAGGACATACATAACGTACACAAAACAGGAAGACATTGACGAACGTACCGCGTAGCGTGCCGTTATTGGTCAGCTCATCACGTATAATCTGCTTGGGAACATACCAGCCTACGAACAGACAGGTGAGCAGACCGCCTGTTGGAAGAAATACCTGGCCTGTCAGGAAGTCGAACCAGTCGAACAGAGAGCGGTCTCCGAGTATCAGCCAGTCACGGGTGCCGCCAAACGACAAGGAACAAAATACGCCGATCAAGGCACAAAGCAGAGAGACCCATGCGGTTCCCTTGCGACGTGTCGTATTAAACTCCTCATGGAAAAAAGCCGTGATCACCTCATGAAGCGACATGAGCGATGTCAGTGCAGCCAGCGAAAGCAATGCATAGAACAACAGGGCCACTCCTTCACCCAGCAGGGGAACACCGCCGAAAGCCTGCTGGAACACGTTGGGTAGGGTGATAAACACCAGTCCGGGGCCACAGTACTGGCTGGTCAGCTCAGGATTGGACATCAGTTCCGATGCATTGGGATGGATGGCAAAGAATGCCGGGAAGATCATGAGACCTGCAAGAATGGCAATCAGCGTGTCGATACTGACAATCTGTACTGCCGACTTCGTCAGGTGTGTCTCACGTTTGAAGTAGCTGGCATAGGTACACAGACAGCCCATGCCCAGACTGAGTGAGTAGAACGCCTGGCCCAAGGCTCCCAGCATCATATTGCCGTTGAGCTTGGAAAAATCAGGATTAAAAAGAAAGGAGATTCCCTTGCCTGCTCCTGGCAGCAGACAGGATGCCACACCAATGACAATGAGCAAAATAAACAACAGAGGCATCATCATCTTCGATCCCTTCTCGATGCCTTTCTCTACACCCCGTGCAATGATAAAATGACTCATCAGCATAAATATCAGCAGCCATGCTATCGGTTTCCAGGGATGGGAGGAGAAATTCTCGAAGTAGGTTTTGATATAGTCGGCATCGCCGCTCAGATGGCCCGCCAGCGAGGCATAGATATACTGCAGACACCAGCCCGACACCACCACATAGTAGCCCATGATGAGGAAACCCGTGAAGATACCGAAGTAGCCGATAAGTCGCCACGGCGTGCCATTGGCCAGCATGGAATAGGCACGTGCAGCATTCGCCTGAGCCCTGCGACCAATGATGAACTCGTTGAGCATACAGGGAAGGCCGAGTACGATGACACAAGCGATATATAAGATGATGAAGGCAGCTCCACCGTTCTGTCCTGTCATGTAGGGAAAGCGCCATACATTACCTAACCCGACAGCAGATCCCGCTGTGGCCAGTATGATACCCAACTTACTGCCGAAGTTGGCTCTTTCATTCTTTGAGGTTCCTGTTTTCTTCATATTCGTTTGCAAAAGTATAAAATATTTCTTACTTTTGCACGCAAATCAGAACAAAATATGAGAGACTTCTATCAATTTATCAAAAAATACCCATTATCCATAGCCTGTTTCCTGCTCATTTGGATTCTTTCACTCATGCCGTTCTTCCCTGAAACGCCATTGGATGGTGTAAAATTTATCGATAAATGGACACATCTGGTAATGTACGGAGGAGCATGTAGTGTGTTATGGATTGAATATATAAGGGCCCACCCCCGATCCCTCCCCAAGGGAGGGGCTGGGGGTAGGCTCTTCCTCTTTGCCTGGCTGGCTCCCATCCTGATGAGCGGACTTCTGGAACTGCTACAGGCTTACGCCACCACGACACGTAGCGGTGAGTGGCTCGACTTCGCTTCCAACTCCTTAGGCGTCACCTTGGGAGCTGTGTTTGGAATGATACTACTTCTAATAAGAAATAAGAAATGAGGAGAGATTACTCATTTCTCATGACTCATTTCTAAATGTTTTATACGGATATACTCTGAGGGAACTGTTATAGTAACGGCGGTCACCCGTTACCTCCTGTCCGATGAAATCGGGCTTCTCGTATGCTTCATCCTCTGATGCCAGTTCCACTTCGGCCATGACCAGTCCGTCATTGTCACCATGGAACTCATCCACTTCGAAAGTATGTATGCCACTCTTGACGAGCCAGCGTGTCTTGTCGATGACACCCGGTTCGCAAAGGGCGAACAGATGTTCTGCCTCGTCAAGGGTTATCTCTTTTTCAAATTCATAGCGGCTCAGCCCTCCGTTCAGACTGGGTCCCTTGATGGTCAGGTATCCGCAGTCATCGCGAAGACGTACCCTGACGGTACGTCCGCGACCACTGCAGATATAACCTTGCTTGATGTGGCTGTGACTGTAAGCCTGACGCTTATAGTCATCGCCACGGACAAGAAACTTCCGTTCTATTTCAAATCCACTCATATCTGGATTACGGATGAGGGATTACGGATTACGCAGTAGCAACTGCATAGAACACGTAGATGATACCCAACAGTATCAGTGCTCCGAAGATCCAGTTAATCACTTTCTTGCCTTCCTTCTCCTGTCGTGCTTCACGGGCTGCACGACGAGCCTTTCCTTTTTGACTCATAATACTGATTTACTATTTAACGATTTACTATTTACTATTTATTTAACGATTTACTATTTATACTTCGCCTGTTCTTGTCCTCCCCCCTCGGGGGAGGTTAGGAGGGGGCTCTTATTCTTCTGTTACTGGGAACTCCATCAGGTAGGCCTTGATGAAATCGTCTATTCTGCCGTTCATCACCGCATCCACATCAGTCGTCTGGTAGTTGGTGCGGTGATCCTTGACACGACGGTCATCAAACACATACGAGCGTATCTGGCTGCCCCATTCTATCTTCTTCTTGCCTGCCTCTATCTTGGCCTGGGCCTCCAGGCGTTTCTTCATGGCGCGGTCGTAGAGCTGTGACTTCAGCAGCTTCATGGCACGCTCCTTGTTCTTGGGCTGGTCACGTGTCTCCGTGTTCTCAATGAGGATCTCTTCCTCCTCGCCGGTATCGGGATCGGTGTACCAGTAACGCAGACGGACACCCGACTCCACCTTATTGACGTTCTGACCACCGGCACCGCTGCTGCGGAACGTGTCCCAGCTGAGCTTGGCAGGATCGACATACACCTCGATGGTGTCATCGACCAGCGGTGTCACAAATACGGAAGCGAACGAAGTCATGCGCTTGCCCTGTGCATTGAACGGAGACACTCGCACCAGACGGTGTACGCCGTTCTCCGACTTCAGGTAGCCATAGGCGTATTCACCACCCTCAATGGTCATGGTGACACTCTTGATGCCTGCCTCGTCGCCATCCTGTAGGTTGTTGATGGTTACCTTGTAGTTATGTGCCTCACACCAGCGCTGATACATACGCATCAGCATCGATGCCCAGTCCTGGCTCTCCGTACCGCCGGCACCCGAGTTGATCTTCATCACACAGTCCATAGGATCCTCCTTCTGGCGTAGCATGTTCATCAGTTCCAGCGACTCAATGGCCTCAATAGCTTTCTGATAGTCGTCATCGACCTCCTGTTCTGTCACCATCTCGTCCTTATAGAAGTCAAATGCCAGCTGCAGCTCGTCGGCCAATGTACGTACCTGCTTGTAGCCGTCAAGCCAGCGCTTGATGCTCTTCACCTTCTTCATCTGCTCTTCGGCACGCTTCGGGTCCTCCCAGAAGTCGGGGGCCTGCGTACGCAGGTCCTCTTCCTCCCACTCCACCTGTTTCTCGTCTATCTTCAGGTAGTGCTTCAGTTTATCAGCCCTGTCGAGCACGTCTTTCAGTTGATCTTGTGTAATCATGGCGCGAAGGTACGAACTTTTTTGTATTTTGCCAAGAAAATATGAAAAAAAAGCATTTGCGAATTCAGCCCCTGGGAGCCTCACTGCCGTGACGGCCTGTCACCATGGTGTAGGAAGATGGCTTGACGGGGTAGCAGGTCTGGAACTCGGTCCACCAGGAGTGCCACTTTTCTGCGACACTCATTTCTTACCCCTCAAAATCTGTCGTATGGGCAAGAAAAAACTTCCCTTGTGGGGAAGTCTTTTCTGTGAGGGAGGGAGTGTGATTAATACTGTCTCTGCACGATTCTTCTAATAGCTATTCTTACCAGTTCATCATAGGTGTTATCAAAACAGCTGAAATTCTTGAGGCTCTCCTCGCCATGCTGGGCAATGTAATCCTTGACAACCGATGCTATCAGGGTCTCGAATCTGAGTTCTCCCAGGCGTGCCTTATAGGCATAGAGTATCGGCTCTTCCATCAGCTCCTTAACGGCCTGCTCGCTAACACTAAAGGTCTTCATGTTGTCCTCGTGCCTGGCCTTGGCGGCCTCTTCCTCAGCCTGCTTCTTCAGGTTCTCGAAGTAGACGGTGTTCTTGTCAGTGGCGTTGCTGTTGTCGTTCTTCCAGCTGGAGTACTCCCAGAGGGTGATGTCGGAACCGATGGTGAAGGGGCATGAGAACTTACCGAGTTCAATCTTCCAGAGTGAGAGCTTGGCACCGACTTCGCCATAGATACCTTCCTTGATGGCTGCGTCGAACTTGAACGGGATCTTCTCCATTGGTGCGAACACCATGTCCATCTCACCCATGATCTTCGGGCCGATGCTGGCTGTCGGACCAGCCACGCCACCTACGAGTACGTCAGTGCAGAAGTAGAGTCCTACGCCGGTCTCTGCGTGAATGGTGGCACGCGGGGTGATGAAGCTCAGATCGTTCTTCTTGATCTCACCGTTGGCGATGGTGTTCCAACTGCCGTTGTACTTCAAGCCAACCTCGAACTCTGATGCGAACTCGTACTTCAGGCCTGTGTAGATCTTACCCTCAACGCTGGCGTCGAACTTCAGGTCGAGATGGTTTCTCAGCACGATGGGAACGGGGACACCCATGACGGGGAAGGTAAATGCTGCGCTGGGCAGGTCGCCAAGGTTGATCGTCGATTTGTCGTCGGGGATCTCCAGCTTTCTGCTGCTGCCGACGGTCACCTGGGGACTGAAGGCAAACTCACCGAAGAGAGCGGTCTCGAAGTAGGTCACCTTCATCTTCTCAACGCTCAGGTTGAGACGGTAGCCGAGCTGGAAGTTAGACTTGCCGTTGACAGAGATGGTGATGGTGTCTGCACTCTCTTTGCCGCATGAGATACGGAACTTCTTCTTGAGTTCGGGCTCGAACGAGATCAGATTCCACTGGCCGCCGACATTCTTGAATGTGATGCCTTTCTTCATGTCGCCGTCTGCAAAGCCCTTCGCCAGATTGACGAAGAAATCCTCAATGTCTTGGGGAAGGGTTTCGACGCCGCGTGTCTGGTAGCCCAGCAGTTCCTCCGGAGTGATGGTGATGTTGCCGCTGCCGCCGCCACGGGTCACAGTTTCCATGGGGATGGTGATGGCCATGGGGTGGATCACGTTGTCGTTGTCAATATACTGTGCACCGTATTCAGCGCCTTCGCCAGAGCGTGTGGCTGCAGCCTTGCTGGGATCCACGTAGATGGCTGTGCTGAGCTTCACGTCGCCACTCTGAATGATCTCACCGAGACCAGAGGGAACCACCTCGAGGATATACTTGTCGCCATCCTGGCGTTGTGCTATAGCGCGGCGGAGGTAACCGAGTTCGTTCTTGCTGTGCCAGATGCTCAAGGGGTGGTTGATGAAGTTCTGGATGTTCATCTTATCGGCGTAAGCCTTGCTCACGGCGATCATCGTGGTGTCGCCGTTCAGGATCTGCACGTCGTTAGGAGTGATGAAGTCTTCGAACTTCAGTGCGATGGGGGTTCCGATCTCGCCGTTGCCGCCAGCCACGATGTTGGTCTGGTTGTCATTGTTTGCCACCTCGCTCTCGAAAGAGTCGTCAGAACAAGCAGTGAAAACTGTTGCGAAAATACCTGCGGTCAGAATGTTCATGAACATCGTCTTAACCAAAAAAGCTTTTGTTGTCATAATCTTGAAGTTTTAAAGTGTTATTATTATTTTCTCTTTGTTGTCAGTGTCGTTTTGGAGTTTATTGGGTCCGTTTTTGACTTTGACTTCGTCTTCCTCTGTCGCGACTCGGCCATTCAAGTGAACTTGATGTCTCTCGCTGCTCCATCGGTTTGACACTGCAAAATTATGACGAAAAAAAGCACATTCCAAAATATTTTGTGTTTTTCACTTGAAGTCTATGCGACAAGTGCCACTTTTCTGCGACACTCATTTCTTACCCCTCAAAATCTGTCGCATTAAGGGTAAAAAGAGTCAAAATTCGGTATAGCTGTCCGTGCTCACAGTTAGAGGGACAACCCCACTGTGATATTGGTTCGGGACAGGCACCTGTCAACTTGGAACAGGGAAACAGGGAAACAGGCACTTTAAGATGGGCTATGATAGCAGGCGGCAGAACAAAAGCTCAATACTCAGAATCGAGGGAAGATGGTTTGAACTAACAAAACAACTTGTTTTGTATTGCAAAACCTATACTCTTGTTCAACCAAAGCATAGCTTTTGTTGGACAAAACAAGTTGTTTTGTAACAGCAGAGTTAAGGGTGACTTCTGCAATAGGTTGCAACTTGCTTAGCAAACTGATATTTTAAGCAATTAAAAAGTCAGTATATTAGATAGCTTAACTACTAATCCTCTCACACAAAGAAAAGCGAGCCGAAAGGCCCGCTTTTCTTGCCCTGTCTGAAGGTTCATTGATTAAAAACGCTTCAGGCGGATCAGATATTTCATATTGTCCTTGTCGAGTTCCGTAGATTTCTGTCATCTTCCAGCGGGTGTTCTGTATCTTCGCTAGAATCTTTTTCATTCCATGTACATCGCCTCGATTTCCTCTTTGTAGTTTTCGTTCAGGACGCGGCGTTTGATTTTCAGGGTGTTAGTCAACTCACCCCGATCCATGGAGAAATGGTGAGGAAGCAGCGTGAAGCGCTTCACCTGTTCATAGTGTGCCAACTGCTGCTGCAGGGTTTCGATACGCTCCATCATCATGTCGTAGATCTCACGATTGCGACACAAGTCTTCACGGTCTTTATATATTATATGGTGCTTTGCGGCATATTCTTCCAGTAATTTGTATTCTGGAATGATGAGTGCCGATACGAACTTGCGCTGGTCGGCAATGACGGCTATCTGGTCAATATACTTATCGACAAGCAGCTTCGACTCAATCATCTGCGGTGCGATATACTTGCCGTTTGAGGTCTTGAAGAGGTCTTTGATACGCTCCTTCAGGAACAGCTCATTACCCTTCATGTAACCGGCATCTCCCGTATGGAAGAATCCCTCCTCGTCGAAAGCCTCCTTGGTCAGCTCTTCACGGTTATAGTAGCCGCGGGTAATGGTCGGACCCTTCAGCATCACCTCACCCTCGTCACTGATCTTAATTTGTATGGAGTCGATAGGCTCTCCCACTCCACCTACGGTGAACGGCTGGTTCAGGCGGTTGCAGGACACGGTGGCCAGGCTCTCCGTCAGTCCATAGCCCACAATCATATTCAGGCCGATGGCATGTACGAACTCTTCGACGCTGGGGTTCACGGCGGCACCTGCGGTGGGGAAGATATTGGCATTCTCCAGTCCCAGCTCCTTGCGTACCAGGCTGAAGATGGTCCTGTTGATCATCTCGTACTCCAGATGCAGTGCCATAGGCGGTTTCTGTCCCTTGCTCAGGTAATCGATGTTATGCTTCTTTCCCACAGCCAGGGCATGTTGGAAGATGGCCCGCTTGGCAGGATTTGCGTTGTCAATCTGTTCCTGCACACCCTGCATCACCTTCTCCCAGAACCTCGGCACGCTCGACATCGACGTGGGATGCGTCTCTTTCATGCTCTGCTGTACCTGTTGCGGATAGGTATTCACGATGAGCCGCGCACCCACCGTCAGGCTCAGTATCGCCCATCCCCTTTCGAAGATATGCGTGTAGGGCAGGAAGTTCAGTACACGGTCCTTGTCGCTGACAGCCACACACTTGCCGTTTGCCTCGAAGGCGGCATGGAACTGTCCGTAGGTCAGGATGACTCCTTTCGAGTCGCCTGTCGTGCCACTGGTATAAAGGATGTTGGCTATCTCATCCATCGATGCCTCGCTGTAACGCTGTTCCAGCAGGTCAGCATGCTCATGGCTGAGGCCTTTCTTCAGGAAGTCGTCAAAGTAGATGGTGTCGGGATCATGCGAGCTGATGCGTACCTTCGGGTCATAGACAATGATATGCTCCAGCGTCGGACAGAAAGAGAAGATACGATGCGCCTTGTCGTACTGTTCCTGCTCACCCACAAAAAGGATGCGCACCTTCGCATCGTTGATCATAAACTGTATCTGCTGTTCCGAGCTGGTGGCATAGAACGGAATGGTTGTCGCCCTGATGCCCCATGCCCCAAAGTCACTGAACAGGTACTGCACGGCATTTTGCGAGAAGATACCGACGTTCTCCTGTGGCTGCACGCCCATGTCAAGCAGTGCCAGAGACACCATACGTACCTTGTCGGCAAACTGCTGCCATGAATACGACATCCAGTCTCCGCCTCCAAAGTTCTGATAAATCAGTGCCTCACGGTCGCCCCATTGCGCCGCTAAATCACGGATGAGTACACTCAGATGACTGTTGATTTGCATATCACTTCCTTTCTATATCTTCGAGGTTTCGACCGCAAAGGTACGAATTAGTGAGCAAAATACCAAATATATTTGAGTATTTTCAAGCGCAAGTACCTTCGACCGACAGGTTAAAGGTACGAATAAACGAGAACAAAACAAAATAAAAATGCACCAACTTTATAAAAATATTTGTATCTTTGCACCCGAAATATCAACGACTCAACATGATTGAGACAATATGACATCCCATGCAACGGCATTATACTATATTATTGTTTGCCCTCCTGTCCTGTGTCACAGCAGTGTCACAGACGGTAAAGGTTGACTCGTTGCTGTCCGTATTTGACAACAATCCCTCAATAGTCACAGCCAATAGCATCTTCGACATACTCAACCAGGAAGAGATAACCGAGGAGCCTGTTCAGCTGACGGCAAAGACACCTCGTGACACCATGCGCCTGCAGGTATGGTACTGGGTAGCGGAATACTACCTGGCTCACCAGAACTATGAACGCGGCACCCTCTATGGCAAGAAGGCACTGCCGTTGTTTAAAGCCTCCAAAAACAGCGTCGGCGAGGGCGACTGCCTCTCGCTGCTTGCCATCTGTTACCACCGTCTGGGCGAGTTCGACGATGCCATCGTCTATGCACGACAGTGCAACGAGCTGGATATGAAAGCCGGAGACCCTGACAACATCTCCTCGTCGCTGAACCTGCTGGCAGCCATCTTCACCAGTTCACGCCAGTATGAAGAGGCAGAGAAATGCATCCTGAAGGCACTGGACTACAGCAGACGTGCCCATAATCCCCAACGCCTGGCAATACTCACCGGCATGGCCTGTGAGATATATTACAACATGGGACGTTACGAAGAGGCACTCGACTATGGCAAGAAGGCGCTCGTCATGGAACAGCAGCTGGGACGGAAGGACAAAATTGCTATCCGCCAGTCACAGATGGCGGAGGCGTTGATGGGACTGGAGCGTAACGATGAAGCACTCGAGCTGCTGGAGGAGGCCATTCCTGAGCTTCGGGCCAGTGGCAACCGCCATTCGCTCGGCATAGCCTGCAATCAGATGGGACGTATCATGCTGCAAGACGATAAGGAGGAAGAGGCAGTGAAATACTTCAACGAGGCGCTGCAGATATTCATCGAACAGAAGGACATCTTCAACGAGAGTCGCAGCCGCAAGGGACTCTATCAGGCCTTGCGCAACAGCGACCCGGCACTGGCCATGCAGCATAACGACCGCTACAACCAGCTGCGCGACTCTATCTTCGACACCAACACAGGCATGCTACTCAGCGAGTATGCCGCACAATATGGTAATATTGACCTGCAGGACAAAAACGACAAGCTGCAGAAAGACCGCCGGCTCATCCTCATCACTGTCTTTTTAGTTCTGGTGCTGCTAAGTCTGGCAACCTGGTTCTTCGTACGTCGCAAGCTACGTCACCAGCGAAAACACATCGCAAGTCTGATGAACGACATCCAGAACCTCACGCAGCGATACAACGAGTTACAGACACAAAGCGGAAGCCATGAGCCCGATCCGGATCATCTGGCCGGCCAGAAGACCGACGACCGTCAGTTCCTCATCGGGGTCATCAAAGCCATCCATACGGAAATGCCTAACGGTCAGGTCAGCGTTGATGACATTGCCAATCGCCTGAACCTCTCGACTTCCAGCTTCCGTCGTCGCATCCAACAGCTGACAGGTGAGACTCCCAAGGCATACATCAATGCCGTTCAGATGCAGAAGGCTGCCGAATTGCTGGCAACCACCCAGCTCAGTGTCAATGCCATTGCCCATGAATGTGGCTTTACGGAGATGTCAAACTTTACCCGTGCCTTCAAACGTATCCACGGTGTGGTACCGACACAATACGTGAAGTAACAGCAAACGGGCACCGCTCCACAAAGGAACGGTGCCCGTAAGTTATTTATTCGTATGCAAAAAGATTACTCTGCTACGAGTGTGAAGCGCTTGAAGGCAACAATCTTCAGCTCCTTGTCCTGAGCGGCCAGCCACTGCGAAACAGTCTGCTTGTCGCCATCGCCGAACTGGAACTCCTGGTCGATGAGGCAGCTCTCTTTCTTGAACTTCTCAACACGACCCTTGGCAATGCCCTCAATCATCGGCATCTTCAGCTGAGCCTCGCCCTCGGGACGTGCCTCAGCAATGATCTTACGAGCCTCGTCAGCCTGCTCCTGTGTGAGCCAGCCCTTCGACATATTGCTCTCGATATGATCCTCAGAGTCAACGAGGTTGGGGTTGATGCCAGCCTTCTTGATCTTCATGTCAACAAACTTCTGGACCTGCTCCAGCTTGGTCTTCTCAACAGCCGTGCGATACTCCTCGTCGAGGATCTTCTGGTCGATGCTCTGGGCATCAAGAGCCACGGGCTTCATGGCAGCTACCTGCATGGCCAGCTTATGACCTACTTCAGGAGCGTTGATGTTGGTCTGAACCATAGTGCACAGGGTGTGCTTGCCCATGTGGTCATAAACCTCTACGTTGTCGCCTTCGAGAACGAGGTAGCCGTCCAGCTCCATCTTCTCACCGGTGATACCGCTGCGCTGAGTAACAGCGTCCTGAGCCGTCTGACCGTTGATGTCGAGAGCCTTCACAGCCTCCAGGTCCTTCGCCTTGGCTGCGATAGCTGCGTCGAGGATGCTCTGGGTCAGTGCGATGAAGTCAGCACCGTTAGCCACGAAGTCGGTCTCACACTTCAGGGCGATGGTGGCGGCGAAGCCGTCAACAGCCTTTACGAGTACACAACCATTGGATGTCTCACGGTCACTGCGCTTGGCAGCGATGGCCAGTCCACGCTCACGGAGCAGCTCCTTGGCCTTGTCGAAGTCGCCCTCGGCCTCGGTCAGAGCCTTCTTTACGTCAGCCAGACCTGCGCCGGTCATTGCGCGAAGCTTCTTGATATCGTCAATTGAAATTGCCATAATTTCTTTAAACTATAAACTGTTAAACTATAAACTAAATGGTTACTCAGCAGCGGGAGCCTCTTCCTCAGCGGGGGCAGCCTCTTCTTCCTCTACAGGAGCGGCTTCTTCCTCAACTACAGGAGCTTCAGCAGGAGCCTCTTCCTTGCGGGGCTTGCGGGTGCGGCGGGGCTTTACCTCCTCAGCATCGGCTTCAGCCTGTGCTTCGGCAGCCTTCTCGTCGGCCTTCTCAGCCTTACGCTCCTCCAGACCCTCGTTGATGGCAGCGCAGCAGGCGTTGAGGATTACCTCGATGCTGTCCTTGGCATCATCGTTGGCAGGAATCACGAAGTCGATGTTCTTCGGCTCGCTGTTAGTATCAACGATACCGAATACGGGGATACCCAGACGGTTAGCCTCACGAACGGCAATGTTCTCCTTCATCACGTCAACCACGAAGAGGGCGCTGGGCAGACGGGTCAGGTCAGCGATAGAGCCAAGGTTCTTCTCCAGCTTTGCACGCTGACGGGTAATCTGCAGCAACTCACGCTTTGAGAGGTTACCGAATGTACCGTCGGTCATCAGTTTGTCGATGTTCGCCATTTTCTTAACGGCCTTGCGGATAGTCGGGAAATTGGTCAGCATGCCACCCGGCCAGCGCTCGTTGACATAAGGCATGTTCACGCTGAGAGCTTTCTCAGCGATGACTTCCTTCGCCTGTTTTTTAGTAGCGACGAACAGAATCTTCTTACCACTCTTGGCAATCTGCTTGAGAGCCTCAGCAGCAGTATCAATCTTCAATACTGTCTTGTGGAGGTCGATGATGTGAATACCGTTACGCTCGGTATAGATGTAGGGAGCCATTGCGGGGTTCCACTTGCGGGTGAGGTGGCCGAAGTGACAGCCAGCCTGCAGTAATTGGTCAAAATTAGTTCTTGCCATTTTAAACTTTTCTTTTTTTGTTGTTTACGTTCTGTTTAATCTTGTTAGATCAGCCGTTGAGTAATTGATAATAGGCAATGGATCATTGACCATTCAAGTCTCAGCGGTTTAGATACTAAACGCGTTCAGTTATCAATTAGAATTGTTCAATTCCACAATCCACAAATAAATCGTAAATTGTAAATTGTCCAATCGTAAATTACTTTAACGCTTACTGAACTGGAAGCGACGACGTGCCTTGGGCTGACCCGGCTTCTTACGCTCAACCTCACGGGCATCACGAGTCAGGAAACCATGATCCTTCAGGTTCTTCTTGTCCTCGGCATTCACCTTGACAAGGGCACGGGCGATAGCCATGCGCAGAGCCTGGCTCTGACCGGTGAAACCACCACCGTCGAGGTTGGCCTTGATGTCGTATTTCTCGGCTGCATCAAGCAGGTTCAGAGGCTGCTTCACCACATACTGCAGGATGGCTGAAGGGAAATATTCAGTGAGGTCTTTCTTGTTGATCGTAATCTTACCTGTACCTTCTTTCAGATAGACGCGAGCTACAGAGCTCTTACGACGACCTATTGCATTGATGTATTCCATCTTTATTTAATGTTTAATCTTTAATTTACTTGTACTGGTTAATATCAATTGCCTTGGGCTTCTGAGCCTCGTGCTTGTGCTCTGTACCATCATAGATGTAGAGGTTGTTCAGCAGGGAGCGGCCAAGGGGACCCTTGGGCAGCATGCCCTTCACGGCGTGTCTGAGGATACGCTCACAGCCAAACGGCTTCTTGCGAAGCTCGGCAGGCGTGTTGAAACGCTGACCACCGGGATAACCTGTGTAACGAGTGTAAACCTTGTCGGTTTCCTTCTTGCCGGTAAAGACAATCTTAGCGGCATTGATAATGATAACATTGTCACCGCAATCCACATGAGGGGTGAAATTGGGCTTGTACTTTCCGCGAATCAGCTTTGCTACCTTCGAAGCGAGACGACCAACAACCTGGTCTGTGGCATCAATCACCACCCACTCCTTCTGTGCTGTTTCCTTGTTGGCGGAAATGGTCTTGTAACTTAAAGTGTTCATTTTTACGTTAAAAATTTTACTACTAAAAAACATTTGTTTATACACACGCACATCAACCACCCGCAGAGGTCTAACTCCCTGCTTGGCAGTCTAACGATACGCTGACGGACTTGCACCGTCACTGAACCAGCGATTCACAAACCATCGTGCCCGGCCAAAGACACCACTATTTACACGCTGACCCTATGGGGATTCTAAGACTCTCCCCGTTAAATCGGACTGCAAAGGTACAAAGATTAAGTGATAAGTGATAAGTGATAAGTGATAAGAAGGTAAAGATTTAATCATATTTAACTAAATTAAGAATTGTTCGCAGAAATAATTCCTTTCAACTTCCACTTATACCATATCGTCTGAATGATGCCGCGCATGGCAAGATAGGTAACCATAGCCAGCCAAAGAACGTGATTGTTGAATGAGAAATGAGAAATGAGGAATGAGAAATGGCAGATGCCAAAGAATAGCAGAGCCGAGATGAACGACGAGACGAGCATCCCACTGGTGGCAGTCAGTCCGATGAAGATGCCGTCCCAGATAAAGGCAACACACCCGGCAGCAGGTATCAGCCACGCCCAGAAGAGATAGTCGTCGGCAGCAGTCCTCACCTGTGCCTCGTCTGTCAGCAGGCCGACAATCCACTGCCCGCCTATTATATATAATAAAGTATAGGCAATCATTACGATACCCATCCACATCCAGAGCCTTCGCAGCGTCTCGTGGAAGGCTGTGGCATTGCGTGCGCCGTAGGTCTTACCGCCCAGTGCCTCTCCGGCATAGGCAAAGCCGTCCATGAAATAGGAGAAGAAGAGGTAAAGCTGCATCATCACCGTGTTGACCGAGAGGATGACAGCTCCCTGACGGGCACCTGCCGAAGTGAAGTACAGGTTGACGGCGACCAGACAGAGCGTACGCAGGAAGATGTCGCGATTCACGTTAAAGAAACGTCCCATCGCCTCGCGCACAAACGTTCCCTTCAACTCTAAGTACCGACGCAGACGGCCAAAATAGCGGAACAACAGCCCCACCGCCATCATCATTCCGGCATATTGCGCGATGACCGTACCCAGTGCCACTCCCTCAATCTTCATGCCGAAGCCATAGACCAACAGCAAACTCGCCATGATATTCACCACATTCTGAATGATGGAGATAACCATAGGAAAGCGTGTGTTCTGCATGCCGATAAACCAACCCATAAGACTGAACAGTCCCAGTGAGGCTGGAGCGCCCCAAATGACGATGTTGAAATAGGTGGAAGCATAAGGCAGCACGTCATCGGTAGGACCAATCAGCCAGAACATCAGTCCCTTCAAGGGTATCTGCAGGAGGATCAGCAAGAAGGCAATACCGAGAGCGATTGCCATTGAACGTACTAACAGCCTGGTGACTTCTGTCAGTTCTCTACCCCCCAGAGCCTGGGAAGTAAGACCGCTCGATCCCATTCTGAGAAATCCGAAAAGCCAGTACATCAGGTTAAAGATCATCGATCCCACTGCCACCGCCCCGATATAGACAGGACTGCCCATGTGTCCCACGATGGCCACATCGATCATTCCCAGCAACGGCACCGTGATGTTCGACACGATACTGGGCAGCGCAATCTGTAATATCTGACGGTCTCTCTGATTCATATTGCATGCAAAGTTAAGCAAATTTTTTGGCGTGCGCAAAAAATTGCTTAACTTTGCACTCAGTTATGACGATACTCCTCACCGTTCTGATCTACTTCGCCGTCCTGATGCTCATCAGCCGGCTCACCAGCCGCAAGGCAGACAACAAGACGTTCTACCTTGCCCGCAGGAAGGCACCGTGGTACATGGTGGCCTTCGGCATGATCGGTGCATCCATCTCGGGGGTCACCTTCGTCTCGGTGCCAGGCATGGTACTGACGTCACAGATGACCTACCTGCAGATGTGCCTCGGCTTCATCGTGGGCTATGCCGTCATCGCCTTCGTACTCCTGCCGCTTTATTACCGTCTTCAGCTGACGAGCATCTACACCTATCTCGGTCAGCGGTTGGGCACCCGCTCCTACCAGACGGGTGCATGGTTCTTCCTGCTTTCGAAGATGGTGGGGGCCTCCGTGAGGTTCTATGTGGTATGCATCATCCTACAGCAGTTCGTGTTCGACCCGGCAGGCATACCCTTCGTAGTAAACGTGGTGGTTATGGTGCTGCTCATCTGGCTCTACACCCGTCGCGGTGGCATTGGCACGCTGGTCTTCACCGACACCTTCCAGACCTTCTGCCTGTTCACTGCACTGGTACTGATCATCCTCGAAGCCGTCAGCCTGCTGCACCTCTCCGTCGGTGAGGCCGTCAGTTCCATTGCCGACAGTCCGATGAGCCGCATCTTCGTGTTCGATGACTGGGCGTCGCCCCATCATTTCTGGAAGCAGTTCCTCAGTGGAGTCTTCATTGCCATCGTCATGACCGGTCTTGATCAGGATATGATGCAGAAGAACCTCACCTGCAAGTCGCTGAAGGATGCCCAGAAGGATATGTGTTCCTACGGTGTTGCCTTTGTGCCTGCCAACCTCCTCTTCCTGGCCCTCGGCGTACTCTTGGCGATACATGCAGGAGATGCCACAGGCATCAAGGGAGACCAGCTGCTCCCCAATTTTGTGCAAGGCACCGCCACCCATCACTTGTCACTTATCACTTGTCACTTATTCATCATCGGCATCGTCGCGGCCTCGTTCTCCAGTGCCGACTCCGCACTGACAGCGCTTACCACCTGCTATTGCGTCGATATCCGCCGCCAGCCCGACAACGAACGGCTGCGCAAGCACATGCACATCGTCATCTGCCTCGTCTTCGTCCTGTTCATCCTCCTGTTCCGGGCCATCAACTCCACGTCGCTCATCGATGCCGTCTATATCCTCGCCTCCTACACCTACGGCCCCCTGCTCGGCCTCTTCGCCTTCGGACTCTTCACCCGCCGGAAGCCCAACGACCGCCTCGTCCCTTATATCTGCATCGCCTCCCCGTTGCTCTGCTTCGCCCTCGATGCCGCCACCCAGTACCTCTGGGACTACCACTTCGGCTACGAGCTGCTGATGCTCAACGGCCTCCTCACCTTCACCGGCCTCTGGCTCCTTAGTTATTACAAAAGGGCTTTCCGAGAATCGTAAAAGGGTAGTCATAGTGCCAGCAAAGTGAAAAAAGCCTGTAGAGTACAACAAAACAACAACAGCTACACCTTACGGGGATGTAGCTGCTGCTGTATATATATAAATATGTGTAGTGCCATTACCAGTCAACGTCATCGTCACCGAAGTCAAAGAGGTCTGGGGCATCGTTGATAATTCCACCTGTTTGGTCACCTTCTTCGTCGTTTATATCTATGGATTGAACAAGAATGGTCAGGTCCATATCGATCCGTTCTATCTCTATCTCAGGAATTATATATCTCTTCTTCATTTTGCTCTTATTTTTAAACATGTATTATTCGTTAAATATCTTCTTGGAAAGAAATGATTTCTTTATTCTTTATGAAAGAAATTGTCAGAAATTACTCAGAAATTTTTCTTTTGAGTTTTGCCACCACCCAACATGGATAGTCGGGCGGCAGCAAATTTTTCACTCTTCATTCTTCACTTAATAATGACTTTCTTTCCATTCATGATGTAGATTCCCTTAGCAGTCGGCTTGCTCTGCAGCTTGCGTCCAGAGAGGTCGTACCAAACTCCCTCGCCTTCGGAGAGGGTTGGGGTGAGGCTCATGCTTGTTGTTCCGCCTTCATCGATGTCAATACTCAAAGCAGGAGCACCAAGTGGCGTTACATCGTAGGAAGTGTGCAGATAAGCACGCTTTGCTCTTAATGTAGCAGCAGGAGCCTTGTAGAACTTAGGAGCACTATCAGTTGCTTTTTGCTGGAAGACGTAATTGTATCCAGTTCCAGGAGTTGTATAGGAAATATTAGTATCTTCTGTAACACCCTCCAACTCATTGTCTGAAACGTCATCAGCATCACCTGTGAGACAAGGAACTATTGTTTCTTCCACAGCACTACCAAGACCATTTGCATTCATCAAGATGACACCCTCATTTGCAGGAACCTTGTAAATTTGAGTTAATGTTACCTTATTGCTATTCACTTTAGCCTTGTAAACCTTAATGGCATCTATACCCGTGAAATCAAGGGCTTTAGTGCTACAGAACGTGATGTAACCCTTTGCAGGAACAGAAACAGCCTCCAACGGCAGAGAGGTGCAATAGCCGTAGTTCTCTACACCCTGGACGTTGTACTTAACAACAATGGAATTAATCCAAGCATTCTTGCTCGCTGTTGTTTGAGCCAAGCTATAAGTGCCCTTGTTGTTATCAGAGTTGGTAAATGTATATGATCCTCCTTTTCCTAAATCTGTCAGTTTTGAGTTTCCTGAAGTGAGAGCAACGGTAGCACCACTTCCCCATGCATCAGATGGGCAATTCAATGCAACTGATTTTGCATTTAGCGCATTGGTTGGTAACTCAAATGTGATAGAGCCAGAGGTTCCTTTAAAGCCTGCACTTGAGCTGCTGCTGAATGTAACGCCATCACTACTCCACGACCAAACAACACCATTATTTGTGGTTGTTTGATTTGCAGGTTCTGACTGTTTCAGATTCAAGGTTGATGTCACTTCTTCCGTGCCTCCAGCTCTTTGCTGAGCATACACAGCATAGTAAGTGACATTGCTAGTTGGTGTTGTTGGAGGAGTAACCATTGTGGGTGCTACATCGGTAGGAGTATCGATGCCGCTGGTTTCCTTCCATCCTACGAAGGAGTAGTCACCCATTGTGGCAGGAGTGGGAACTGCGATAGTTGCGCCGTGTGTAGCCTGACGAACAACGCTTTCGGCACCATTAATAATGAACGTAGAGGTGTAGCGCGGATAAGTTGTAACAGTATAGCTCTTTGTCGTTTGAGTGTAAGGAGTAGTTACACCACCCTCAGTTATATTAGCAGCAGCTGCGGTAGCAGTGATGGTAGCAGTTCCGTAAACACCAGTCTTCAATGTGAAGGTACCGTCAGCGGTGCTGAAGTTGTCATAGATGACATCACCCTCGATAGCGTAAGTAACAGTACCCTGTGCGCCACTTACTGCCTGTGGTGAGAAGTTTGTGAAGGCTTCAGTGTCCTCATCCAGCTCTACTGCGTCGCTTGTAAATGTCAGAGTCTGAGCGGTAGGAGCATTATGTGTCTTTGCAAACTGGCTCTGCTCGTAAAGATTCAGACGGTAGGTTCCATTATATTGGGCAACGAAGCCTGTAACGCTTCCCTGTTCATCCTTCACGAGAGTAATACCTGTTGCAGGAGCACCTATTTTAATGGTGTTGGTACCATCAGACACTTCACCACCACTTGTGGCAGAAGAGGTCATAGCAGTTGTTACTGTAACACCTGTCAAGGTAATCTTCTTGCCTTCATAGCTCTCGTATGTCTGTGCGGTAATGTCAGTAATAGCGACATCGGTCAATGCAGCAGGAACAGTTCCACCTTCAACAGGTGTGCCAGTCAGTTCTGTAATCTCCCAAACACCGTATGACTTCTTAACCTTACCAGAAACAGCACCAGTAAACTTCTTACCAGCTACCCAGTCATTTGTAGCGCAGCTGACATAGATTGCAGCCGAAGCATCCTGGATGTAAGCATGAGTTCCGCTAACATAAGTAATGTTTGCATCTGTCAGGTCAGCAGTAAAGGCAGTAGCAGTTGTTGTGGAGTTAACAGCCTTGATACCAGCGATAGTTGTAGTGCTCTTTACAACAATCTCGTATGTAGCTTGAGCCGCATTGCTGACACCCAACTCTTGAGCTACACTTGCAGTAATGGTTGCTGTACCAATCTTTTTTGCGGTTACAACACCGTTTTCATCTACTTCGGCAACGGTCTCGTCGCTTGAAGAATAAGTGATGGCCTTTGATACGCCCTCTACAGATGCAGTATTAGTATAAGTCGTTGTTCCGTCAAGATAAAGCGTCGTTCCACCCTTCTCAAACTCTATTGTTGGATTAATGATGTCTGTCGGGTTGGAGTTGTAGGCAACTCGTGGGGCATAATATATTTTGCATGCGACGTTTGAGTTATTTAGATAATTAAAAGAACTACCCGATGTATATACTTTCCATTGGCTACTATAATATTCCATGCATCCGTTATTCGTACTCGCCTTCATACGGAGCACAAATGTGTTTGCAGAATTGTTACTCTTTTCTACAATCCACAGGCTATTTGTCGTCGTGTTTTGTAATTGTGCATTCGTTGTGCCATTAGCACCGACGGTAACATTACCATTAGTAAGAGTATATCCATCGGTGTTATTGCCTGTCAGTTTCCAAACAACATCGTCTGATATTGCAATGGAGCTCTGGTTTTCCTCCGATGGTGCATTAGCATCATTACCTACAGAGAAATTCTTCTTAAGTATTTTACCATTATTTACAACAGCAATTGCTGGAGCAGAAGTGATTTCCTCTACTGTTGTAGCCCTTTTATATCTTGTTCCGTCAAACTCCGCCACGCTATAAACAGCATACAATGTAGTTGCTGCTGTTGGATAATATTTCGCTCCAGCAGTATAAAGCGTTGGAGCTGTCGTCGTGTTGCTAACGGCAGATGTTGCCCAACCAGCAAAATCCCATCCAGTCTTTGAACAGGTAGCTGTTGGCAGTGTTACCCCACCTTTATATTCTTGTTCCGTTAATGATGCTGTTCCACAAGTACCAGTCTGCGCATCGAAGGTCACAGTGTATTTTGTTCCAGCATTAACGGTAATAGGAATGTCAACAGTTTGAGTCGTTCCTGCCCAAGTGTAGCTGACAGTTACCTTGTCGTTAGTTGTTGTAAGCTCTGTGTCCGTATCGGGACTAAGTGTATAGCCAGAAACGTTTTCGTTTACAATGCCATTGGTGAAGTGTGCATTCACTACGAGACCGTCAGCATTGAATTTGTCTTTCTCCGTATAAGTGGTATTGGCAAAAGCACCATTGCCAGTAGCGTTATAAGTAAGGTGGTCTAATGTACCAACCGTGATTGCTTGGTTTGCAGTCTGACCTGCATACGTAAATGTAACGGTTGTATTGTTTGCTGCCAGTGCAGCTCCATTTGCAGGATTTGCAGTATAGTTAGAAGCTGATATTTCTTTTTGAGTAGTATTCGGATCGTCGAATGTTGCTTTGACAACCACATCAGTCAGGTCGAGGTTATCACCCACGCGATATGCAGTTGTTGTAGGTGCTGTCGTTACGGCAAGCGAGGATACGGCATAAACTGTGAGAGGGATATCTGCAGTTTTGTTTACGTTATTCCAAGTATAGCTGACAGTCACCTTGTCGTTAGAAGACAACAGAGTTGTAGTAGGGCTATAAGAATAGTCACTTGCAGTAAGATCCACGTCCCATGTAGTTGGCGTACTTTCTTCATCAGAGAAGTTTGCCGTCACAACAAGATTAGCTGGGTTAAAAGCCTCTTCGTTGTGAAAATATGTTGTTTTCACGTTTGTCGTAGTAAGGGAAATGCTTTGCAGAGCACCTACATGAATGACTTGAGTACATGTCTTGCCACCGTAAGTAAAGGTAATGGTTTGGGCACCTACTGTATTAAGAACGGTTGTCCCTGATGTAACAGTAGTTTCACCAATCTTAGCTGTATAACCAGAAGTCACATTGTTCCCATCAGCATTCAGTACCAGACCTGCTAGGTCAAGTTTCTCACCAACTTTGTAGTTTACTTTTGTAGGAGCTGTGCCGATAGAAAGTGATGTGACGTTGGTAGCTACATAATAATAGATGTCTATTTTTTCCAAATAGAGGGGCCCTGTATTCGACGAAAAGGAGAGTTCTACAGCTCCATTTACTGCTGATTCATCTGCTATTGAGAACTCCCAAGTATCATGCTTCTTAGTACTGATGGTTGCTTGTGAGCCGTAGGTAGTGGAACCGACCTTAACATCCAATTTACAGCTTTTACTTGAATTCACATTTGCGGTAACAACGATTTTCTTTATCTTATTTGAAACAGAAGAAGATGTCAGTTTAAAAGCAGTAGGATAAGAACTATTACCAGAACCAAACTTAAAACCGTAGGTATTATCCCATCCGTAAGATTCAGTGATTCCTGTTCCATAACTAACAGTCCATATAAGAGATCCTGATGTTTTAGAATGTGTTGAACTTGTAAAATCTCCACTGGCTAAAGTGAAAGTATAATCTGGATTATCAGCTCCCCACGAATTCAGACTTCCTACTATCAGGGCGAATAGTAGAAGTAATGATTTGAGTAAAAATTTTTGTTTCATAATAGTTGAGTTGTTATTTTGATTTTATAATATTTGTCAGATGATTCTGGCTGATATATGTTGTAGAGGGATAGGGCTGTTGCCAGCGCCTTGGGGTCATTACATAATAGTTGAGTCAAATTTCGGCTGCAAAGATACACATTTCTCTTCAATTGTCAAAATAATATCCGCAAAACTTTGAATCTTTTTTCCGCTCTCACAGATCAAAATACAAGTCTCACGGAAAGCACGGAAAGCACGGAAATAGAAATTTTCCCATATTTCCCACCATTTCTTTCAGAATAAAGGACTGCCGAAAAGACATAATAACAAAAGAACAAAACAGTAGAATTGACCGTTTTATTTATCAAGAATTAGAGAATTAGAGAATTAGAGAATTAGGACCAAAACCAGCAAAACCCCTGCCGATGGTATAAGTCCATTGGACTTTGCAGCAATTCAATGGCTATATCCTTTGTGAGTAAACTCCCAAGTCTATA
>CAJOQT010000088.1 GCA_905236875.1 uncultured Prevotella sp.
CTCCGGGGTCTTCCAGTTCTCTACGATTCCATTGTCTTTAATCCACTTGGCACCATCTTGAGCCTTGATGCCTGCATAGATATCTATTTGACTAAAATCTTTTCTCATCTTTCTTTTCTTTTTAATGGAACACAAAGACACAAAGACACAAAGTTTTACCAGTTCTCAATATAACTGATACCAGTGCTCTCGAATCTTCCGTTTATTTTCCTTCTTATTCCTTCTTTAAGAACAGGGACATTAAAGTTAATGAGTAAGCCCATATGTATGTCTGCCAATTTCATATAGGTCACCAACTGTACATCATGCAATGGTTTGAAAAGTTCAACTGCCTTTAATTCCACTATAAACATATCTTCTACCAACATGTCAATACGAAATTGTTTACCCGTATCTCTTCCTTTATATAAAAGAGGAAGGTCAACTTCCGTTTTTACCTTTAATCCCATCGCCTCAAGTTCTACGCGAAGGCATTCTTCATATACGGATTCCAAAAGGCCAGGACCCAACTCCCGATGCACTTCTATCGCAGCACCAATAATGGTATTGCTGAGTGACTGCAAACGGTTATACTCCTCAATGGGAATAATTCTTTGTGTCTTTGTGCCTTTGTGTTCCATAAATAAATTAAATTCCTAACTTCTGATTATACTCCTTGAGGGTTTCGAGCACATTGCACTTCACATGGATGTAGTTCTCAATGCCGGCAGCCTTGAGGTCTTCCATGCAGGCGGGAGCACCGGCAACGACGAACATGGCACGGCCGTCGAGATACTTGAAGGCTGGAATAGCATACTCAGCATACTCATCGTCGGAAGAACAGATGACGATGATGTCGGCCTTGGCCTCGAGCGCAGCATCGACACCTTCCTCTACCGTCTTGAAGCCGAGGTTGTCGATGACCTTGTAGCCGGCACAGGCGAGGAAGTTACAAGAGAACTGGGCACGTGCCTGACGCATGGCGAGGTTACCGATGGTCAGCATGAAGGCTGTGGGCACACGGGTCTCCTCGGTATGGATGCGGAGATCCTCGAAGTCGGCAGCGAGGCGCGTAGTTTGAAGAGTCTTGAAAGCACCCCCTACTGCCCCCGCGGGGGCTTCATTTGTACAACAGGACTGGGCTTCCCTGTCCCCCTCGGGGGACGACAGGGGGGTACCTCTCTTACCTTCACTCTTTTCCGTGAAGTTCGGGAACTGGTTGGTACCGAGCAGGAACTCCTTACGCTTGGCAGCATCGCCATGACGCTTCACGTTGGTAGCGTTGATGTCGTCCTGTACAGTGCCTGCCTTGACAGCAGCGAGGAAGCCTCCCTCCTCTTCTATCTTCAGGAACAGCTTCCAGGCCTCCTGTGCCAGCGCATCGGTCAGGTGCTCGATATAATAGGAGCCTGCACCCGGATCGACGATACGGTCAAAATGACTCTCTTCCTTGATAATCAGCTGCTGGTTGCGGGCGATGCGCTCCGAGAAGTCGGTAGCCTGCTCGTAGGGTGCATCAAACGGTGTGACCACCATCGAGTGGATGCCACCAAGGGCGGCACTCATGGCCTCCGTCTGTGAGCGAAGCAGATTCACGTAGCTGTCGAACAATGTCTGGTTATACGTTGACGTTGTGGCATTTACAGTCATCTTACAAGCGCAGTCACACTTGGGTTCATACTGCTTCACGATATTTGCCCAGAGCAGACGTGCGGCACGGAACTTAGCCAACTCCATGAAGTAGTTCTCGGAAACGCCCATGTTGAACTTGATGCTCCTGGCAGCGAGGTCGGCATCAATGCCGGCATCCGTCAGCTGCTGCAGGTACTCATTACCCCAAGCCAGGGCATAGCCCAGCTCCTGGGTGATATAGGCACCGGCATCATTAAGGACATCACTGCTCACAGCGATGCAGCGGAAGTTAGGATAGTCCTTCAGCGTCTCGACGAGCTTTGGAGCCACCTCGAGCACAGCGGTCACGTCCTTGCCCTTCATCAGCATCTTGGCCATGGGGTCAAACTCAATCGAGCCGACCAGCTTCTCCTTGTCGTAACCCTTCTCTTCGAAGAATGCCACGAGGAGCTCGGCGAGTTCCAGTGAATGACAGGGACTGGTAGCGAAGTTCACCTCGATGATGTCACAGAAGATACCATCGAGCAATGCCTCCACAGTCTCCTTGCTGACCAGCTTGCCTGGCAGCCTGAAACCGAGGGAGTCGATACCCTTGTTCAGGATGTCGAGTGCCTTGGCATTGGCATCCTTCGGATCATCCACCACGATATTCTGACGGATGTACCATACGTTAGAGTCCTTCTTGTTGCCACGCACGAACGGGAACTCTCCGGGGAGAGCATCGGGTGTCTTCAAGTTCGCCAGGTCTTCACGGCGATAGAAGGGCTGCACATTAAAACCTTCATTTGTTCTCCATACCAAGCGTTTCTGGAAGTCGGCACCCTTCAGATCGACCTGAATCTTGTCGAGCCACTCCTGGGTAGTCGGCGCAGTAAACTCAGTAAAGAGTTTCTCTTTGTTTGCCATAGAATTTTATTTAAATTGATAAAATAGCGTATAATCGTTGCAAAGATATACAATATTTTCTTAACTGACACACATTAAGTGTGAAAGAATTTAAAAGAATGCGTTTCTACCGAAAATAGTTAGTTGAAAAATGCTCAAAAACATATAAAATGTGTATTTTTGCAAAGTTTTTGAAAGCGTTAGCATCTTATGGAATCATTTCATTGGTTAAAAGAATTGTTTACGACGACTGATTCAGTCGCCCATATTGCTTTGCTTTATGCTGTGGTCATTGCCATCGGCGTCTATTTGGGAAAGATCAAGATTTTCGGCATTTCGTTAGGTGTCACGTTTGTGTTGTTTGCCGGTATCATAGCAGGACACATAGGTTTCTCTGCTCCCACTCCCATCCTGACCTTCGTGCAAGACTTCGGACTGATCCTCTTTGTCTTTATGATTGGTCTGCAGGTAGGTCCCGGTTTCTTTGAGAGTTTCGGCAAGGCAGGCATCAAGCTCAACGGCCTGGCAGCCAGCGCCATCCTGTTGAATATCGTCGTCATGTTCGCATGTTACTATATCTTCTTCGACACGACGGATGCGACAAACCTGCCCATGATGGTCGGCACGCTCTATGGTGCCGTCACCAACACGCCGGGTCTCGGTGCCGCCAACGAGGCACTCAACTCCCTGGCAGCGTCGTTCCCCAACGGACTGCCGCAGATAGCGTCGGCATACGCCTGTGCCTACCCGTTAGGCGTGCTGGGCATCATCGGTGCCATGATACTCGTCAGGTATTTCTGCAAGATACGTTTGGAGAAGGAAGAGGAGCAGCTGAAGGCGATGGAAGACACCAACGTCAACAAGAAGCCCTATAAGATGCACCTGGAGGTGACCAACAAATACCTGGAAGGCAAGACGTTACTACAGGTCCATGACTTCCTGAACCGCGACTTCGTCTGCTCACGAATCGTCCATGAGGGAGAGGTTTCCATTCCCAACCGCAATACCATCTTCCACCTGGGCGACCAGATGCTGATAGTCTGTGCCGAGGCAGACCAGGAGGCCATCACAGCCTTCATCGGCCCCAAGCTCGACATTGACTTCGAACAGCAGGACCAGCCGCTGGTATCGAAACGCATACTCATCACCAATCCGAAGATCAACGGAAAGACCTTGGGTGCCATGCACTTCTCCAGCATGCACGGCGTGAACGTCACACGTGTCACCCGTCACGGCATGGACCTCTTTGCATCGGCAAGCCTGCCCTTGCAGGTGGGCGACCGTATCATGGTCGTCGGTCCGGAAGATGCCGTTGACCGCGTGGCCAACAAGATGGGCAACTCCATCCGTCGTCTTGACGCACCGAACATCGCCACCATCTTCGTCGGCATCATCATCGGTATCATCTTCGGTTCCCTGCCGTTTGCCATCCCCGGCATGCCTGTTCCGGTAAAGCTGGGTATCGCCGGCGGACCACTTATCATTGCCATTCTTATCGGTCGCTACGGCTACAAGATCAAGCTGGTGACCTACACCACGACGTCGGCCAACATGATGCTGCGCGAGATTGGTCTCGTGCTGTTCCTGGCCAGCGTGGGCATCAAGGCCGGCGCAGGATTCTTCGAGACAGTGATCGACGGCAACGGACTGTTCTACGTGCTAACCGGTTTCCTCATCACGATTATACCTATTTTAATAATAGGCCCTGTTGCCCGTATGAGGTATAAGTTCAACTATTTCACCATTATGGGCTTGATAGCAGGCAGTTATACAGACCCGCCAGCACTGGCGTATGCCAACAGCGTATGCTCCAAGGAAGCCCCTGCCGTAGGTTACTCGACGGTCTATCCATTGTCGATGTTCCTACGCATCTTCACAGCACAGATACTCATCCTCTTCTTCTGCGGATGACTTAAAAGGTTAATAGGTTAAAGAGAAAAATATATGGTAAAAAGAAAGAAGTATAAGGTGAAGACATGGGTAAGAAGGGTTCTACCTTTCTGCCTGTTGGCCTTTCTACCTTTACACGTCATGGCACAGATGGATGCCAGCATCAAGCTGAACGAGGTGATGACGCGGAACGAGACAAGTCTGATTGACGAATACGGAGAACGCAATGCCTGGGTGGAGATAGCCAACATCTCGCACTCGACGTACAATATCCGTGGCATGTACCTGACTACAGACCGCTCCGTGCTCGACAAGAAAATGAGTGTTCCCGAACGGGTGAAGCGTATGAGCAAGATACCCAATGGCGAGGAGCGTACCAACCTCAGCGGTCAACAGCTCGTCGTGTTCCAGCTCAACAGCCAGCCAACCCAAGGCTCGCTGCATCTCGATGTCAGCGTTGACGCGGAGAAACCTATGTGGATTGCGCTGTACAATGCCAATGCCACACAGCTCATCGACTCCGTCACCGTCCCTGTGATGCAGGCCGACCAGTCGTATGCCCGCATAGCCAACAACGGCGACGCCAAAGACTGGGAGGTCAAGTCGGCTGACCGTGTCACACCAGGCATCCAGAACATCACCACCGTCAGCGAGTCGAAGATCGAGCGGTTCAAGCGCGAAGACCCGCATGGCTTTGCCATGGCACTGATGGCTATGGGCATCGTGTTCTTCTGCCTGGCCCTGCTCTGGCTGTTCTTCACCGTCTTCGGACTGGTCATGAAACATCAGGAGACCGCCAAGAAGGTGGCACATCAACAGCCTATCAAGCCCATCACCAAGACTGTGGAGAAGACGGCAGAACTGGGTCACAAGACGGGTGTCATCCTACAGGAAGGCCTGAAGACCAAAGGCATTGACAAAGAGGTCTATATGGCTGTCATCGGACTGGCCCTGCGCCAGTATGAAGACGACATCCACGACGTGGAGAGCGGTGTGATCACCATCAAGCAGCACCAGACGGGTTGGGGTGAAGAGTATCAGCAGATGACTCACTTCCACGACCCGGTCATCCCCACAGCACACACAGCACCGAAAATTCCTGTGGGAACAGAGAGGAAATAATGGATCATTGATAATTGACAATAGAGAAGTATGAAAAAGTATCAGTATAAAGTACAAGGCGTTGACTACGAAGTTGAAATCGCCGAAGTAGAAGGCAAGATTGCCAGAGTAAACGTAAACGGCATCCCATTCGAGATTGAGATGCAGAAACCCATTAATGCTGCCAAGCACCCTGCGCTGGCCTCTGCCAAGAAGGCAACAGTTCCCCTGTCGTCACCTGAAGCCCCCCTGTCGTCCCCCGAGGGGGACAAAAATGTCCAGCAGCAGAGTGCTAAAGCCCCCTCAGCAGCCGTAGGAGTTTCCTCGGTAGCTTCAGCTACCGGCAACACCGTGAAGTCACCGCTGCCGGGAACCATTACGGACATCAGGGTCAGCGTTGGCCAACAGGTCAATGTCGGTGACACGGTCATCGTGCTTGAGGCCATGAAGATGCAGAACAACATCGAGACAGAGTATGCCGGCACCGTCAAGGCCATCAACGTCAACAAGGGCGACTCCGTCATGGAAGGTGCCGTTCTATTGACCATCGGCTGAAGTGATAAGTGAAAAGTAAAAGTGAAAAGTATAAGTGAATTATGGGATTTACAAACTTTATCGTAGAAAACTTCAGTGAGTTCCTGACCTACACGGGTTTTGCCAATGCTACGGTGGGAAACCTCATCATGATAATCGTGGGCATCGTCCTCATCTACCTGGCTATCAAGAAAGACTTTGAGCCACTGCTTCTCGTGCCTATCGGACTCGGCATCATTCTGGGAAACATCCCGTTCCGTACTGATGCAGGACTGGAGATAGGACTCTACGAGGACAACTCCGTGCTCAACTTCTTCTACCAGGGTGTGAAGCTCGGGTGGTATCCCCCACTCGTCTTCCTCGGCATCGGTGCCATGACCGACTTCTCGGCACTCATCGCCAATCCCAAGCTGGTACTCATCGGAGCAGCAGCACAGTTCGGTATCTTCGGAGCCTACATGACGGCACTTGCACTGGGCTTCGAGCCTAACCAGGCAGCAGGCATCGCCATCATCGGTGGTGCCGACGGACCGACGGCTATCTTCCTCTCCAGCAAGCTGTCGCCTAACCTCATGGGAGCCATCGCCGTATGCGCCTATTCGTATATGGCACTGGTGCCGCTGATCCAGCCGCCCCTGATGCGTCTGCTCACCACAAAGAAGGAACGTGTCATCAAGATGAAGCCCGCCCGTGAGGTCAGCCAGACCGAGCGTATCCTCTTCCCCATTATCGGACTGTTGCTTACCACGTTCATCGTACCGTCAGGACTGCCCCTGCTGGGCATGCTGTTCTTCGGCAACCTCCTCAAGGAAAGCGGCAAGACCACACGTCTGGCCAAGACTGCCGGTTCAGCGCTCAACGACATCGTCGTCATGCTGCTCGGACTCACCGTAGGATGTTCTACACAGGCCAGCGAGTTCCTGACGCTGAACACCATCTTCATCTTCTTCATCGGTGCCTGTGCCTTCATCCTTGCTACGATGAGCGGCGTATGCTTCGTGAAGCTGATGAACCTGTTCCTGCCGAAAGACAAGAAACTCAATCCGCTCATTGGCAATGCAGGAGTAAGCGCCGTTCCCATGGCGGCACGTATCTCCAACAACCTCGGACTGGAATATGACCGCCACAACTTCCTGCTCATGCATGCTATGGGTCCCAACGTGGCAGGTGTCATCGGCTCTGCCGTGGCTGCCGGTGTCCTTCTGGGATTCCTTTCGTAAAGCCAAGGTTTGCCTATGTTCAACAAACTACGTCCTTCGCGATCGATAGCAGGTCGGCTGACACTACGAGTGACAGCTACCCTTCTGATGATATTCAGTATTGTCACTGCCGTTATTTTCATCTTTGTCTGGGGTATGGGCCTTGCCATGGACCTGTACTTGTATGAGTTGGTCCTTGAAAAATCGAACGAAAAGGTGAACGGTATTGCAACTTCAGTCGAGACGGCCATTGCCAACAATGTTCCAGAAGTGGAGGAGTTTATCGAATATCCTGATAAGATGTACGATATCACCAAACGCATCCTCCGTCTGAACCCCGACATCGTAGGATCGGCCGTAGCCTTCAGGCCGGACTTCTATCCCGAAAAGGGCCGCCAGTTCTCACCATACGCCTATCGTCTGGACTCGGTGACTATCAAGACCAAACAATTAGGCAGCGACAGTTATGACTACCACAATATGGAATGGTACGTGATGCCTGTCAAGGAGGACAAAGGCTATTGGGGTAACCCTTATCTGGATGAGGGAGGAGGCGAGGTCCCCATGATCACCTACTCCCTACCGCTCAAGGACGCGAAAGGAGAAACTTACGGTGTGATCACTGCCGACCTTTCCCTGGACTGGATTACAGATATTGTCAACGAACAAGACAGTCTGAATGAGGAGTTAGGAGATAATTTTTATAGCTTCATCGTGGCACGCGACGGCACGTTCATTGCCCATCACGATAAGAATCTGATCCTGAAAGAAACCATCCAAGAGTATTTCAAGAAGACAGAAACCACGAAAGACGATCTGATAGCCAAAGAGATGTTGGCAGGAAAAACAGATTTTGATGTTTACCGGAACGACGGAACCATTTACTTTATTTACTATGCACCCATTGAACATACCGGCTGGTCAATGGCCATCGTGGTACCTTTCGCCGACCTGGTAGAAACAGGTAATGTGCTCGGCTGTATCGTCATCATGATCATGGCCATCGGACTCATCATTGTGTTCATTGTCTGTTATCTGAATATTCGCAATATCATCAAGCCACTGACCCGTTTTGCCCATTCTGCCGACCAGATAGCACTTGGTAATTTCAATACAGAACTGCCACAAGTGAATTCGAAAGACGAGATGCTCCATCTGCGGAAGTCCTTTGAGATCATGCAGGAGTCGCTTGTCAAACAGATAGAGGAGACGAAACAAGTGAACGAGCAGAAAGGCCGCATCGAGAGTGAGCTGATGATTGCACGACACATCCAGATGTCGATGCTGCCCAAGACCTTCCCCCCATTCCCCGAGCGCTCGGACATCAGCATCTATGCCAGCCTGTCACCTGCCAAGGAGGTCGGCGGCGACCTGTATGACTTCCTGATACGCGACGAGAAACTCTTCTTCTGCATCGGAGACGTGAGTGGAAAGGGCATCCCGGCATCTCTGCTGATGGCCGTCACAAGAGCCTTGTTCCGCATGGTATCAACCCACGAGAGCAACCCGGGCAGCATACTCTCTGACATCAATGAGGTCATGGCGAGGGACAACGACTCCGTCATGTTCGTCACACTCTTCGTCGGCGTGCTCGACATGCCGACAGGGCGCCTGCGCTACAGCAACGGCGGACACAATGCACCCATACTGATTTCAAGCACTGGTACCCGGAACGGAGAACTGCCCGTCGAGCCTAACTATCCCATTGGTATCGTTCCCGACCACAAATTCTCCACACAGGAAGCACTTATCGACCCATATACCACTATCTTCCTCTATACGGACGGACTGACAGAGGCCGAGGACATCCAGCATGCGCAATTCGGCGAGCAGCGTATCTTTGACACTGTGAATGAGGCACTTGCAGACAACAATTTCAGTGCCGAGGCACTCGTGACTGCCATGAAGGACAAGGTCAAGTCATTTGTAGACGACGCAGAGCAAAGCGACGACCTGACCATGCTGTCCATACAGTACCTGAAGATGCAACTGGACGTCCGTTTCCAGCGAAGCATCACACTTCCCAATAACATAGAGAAAGTGCCAGAACTGGCAGCCTTTGTCGATGAGGTATGTGAAGGGCTGAACTTTGACGTCTCACTCACCATGAGCATCAACCTGGCCATCGAGGAAGCCGTTGTGAACGTCATGAACTATGCCTATCCGTTAGGACAGACAGGCTACATCAACATCGAGGCACAGGCCAACGACGAACGACTGAAGATTACCATCAGCGACAATGGCAAGTCCTTCGACCCGACTGCCAAGAAAGAAGTAGATACCAGCCTCAGTGCTGAAGAAAGGCCTATCGGCGGCCTCGGCATCCATCTCGTACGCCATATCATGGACTCCATCAATTACGAACGCGTCAATGGCAAGAACGTGTTGACACTGCGAAAGAAGCTGCCAAAAGAGACTTAGAAAGGGCTATTAATGTTTTTTAACTCCTAATCATAGGCAATAGTTTGATATTTTTCATAATTTTGCAGACAATAATCGAAAGATGACCGACGTCATATTATCCAGCTTCATCAGTCTGTTTGCACTTTTCGGCAAGGAAGAACAGGTCGATGAGACACGGGCAAAGAACATGCTCGTGAACTATATGCGTAGGCATTTCGGTATCAGGAATATCAACCTCTATCTCGACCTTTACAGCGACATGCGCATGGCGTATGAGATGACCGACGACCTTAATACACAGGATACGGTCATGGCCATCTGCTCTACGCTCCATGGCAAGATACGCTCGGAGGAAGAGGCGCTGCTGCTGCTGCGACTCATGGAGTTCTGCAACGACGACGGCCTGCAGGCCGATGCCATGTTCAAGACCATGGCAGCACAGTTCCATATCCCCGACAAGCAGTATCAGGCATTCTTCGACTTCGCCATGGGCATACCTGGCGAACACGTCATGCTGCACCGCTTCGAGGGTTTCAACGGGGAAATCAAGACACTCCTCGATCCCGTCAGCGGACAACTGATCTTTACCTATTTAGGTAATGGCACCGTACTCTTCAACGATGTGCCCGTCCTTTCCGGTGCCTATCAGGTATGGCTGCAAAGCAGCGTGCTGAAGGACAGTAACGGACATCCCGTCTATTACTCGACCATTATTGCAAAATACGGCAAGTCTGACGACAAGACACACGCCGTAGAGTTCTGTGGAAGGAACATCAACTTCCGCTTCCCCAACAGCGACAATGGCATGCACGACCTCAGCTTTACGTTGCATAACGGCGACCTGCTGGCCATCATGGGCGGATCAGGAACAGGCAAGACTACCCTGCTCTCTCTGCTGAACGGCAGCATGAAGCCACAACAGGGGTCCATCACCATCAACGGCCATAGCATCGACGAGCCGCAGGCAAAGGCACTGATCGGATTCGTGCCGCAGGACGACCTCCTCATCGAGGAACTGACCGTCTATCAGAACCTCTGGTTCACGGCAAAGCTTTGTTTCGAGGGCATGCCGAAGGAGGAGATAGACCGCCGCGTCATCAAGACACTAAAAGACCTGGGACTCGACCAGTCAAAAGACCTGAAAGTCGGGTCGGCCATCAACAAATACATCTCCGGAGGACAGCGCAAGCGACTCAACATCGCCCTGGAGCTGATCCGTGAACCGGCAGTCCTCTTCCTCGACGAGCCCACCTCCGGACTCTCTTCTGCCGACACCGAGAAGGTGATCAACCTGCTCAAGGAACAGACGCTCAAGGGTAAGCTTATCATTGTCAACATCCACCAGCCGTCAAGCGATGTCTATAAGCTCTTCGACAGGCTGTGGCTGCTCGACAAAGGCGGATACCCCGTATTCGACGGCAACCCCATCGATGCCATCACATATTTCAAGAAAGCCGCCGACTATGCCGACGCTGAGACCAGCGCCTGTCCGACATGCGGCAATGTCAATCCCGAAATCGTCCTCAACATCATCGACGAGAAAGCACTCAACAACAGCGGCGAGCTGTCCGACGAGCGTAAGATGACGCCACAGGACTGGCATGAGCTGTACCTCAAGAACCAGACGGAGACATCGGAACCGGCAGTCACTGCCGTACCGCCTTCCGACCAGAAGAAGCCGGGTGCCGTCAAACAGTTTGCCATCTTCCTGCACCGTAACTTCAAGACGAAGATGACCAACCTGCAGTATCTCTCCATTGCACTGCTGCAGGCTCCCCTGCTGGCTGTGGTATGCGCCCTGCTCACACGCTATGCACCGCCTGAAGGCTATTCCGTGATGGACAACAAAAACCTGGTCAGCTATTTCTTCATGGCAGTAATCGTCGCTACGTTTACCGGCATGAGCGGATCGGCAGAGGAGATTATCAAGGACCGCGCACTGCTCAAGCGCGAGAGCTTCCTCCAGCTGTCATACTCCAGCTATATCTGGTCGAAGATCATCTACATGGCATGCGTGTCACTCATCCAGACACTGCTCTTCATCATCATCGGCAACAGCATCATGGGACTTCACGGACTGTTCGGGGTATGGTGGCTCATACTCTTCGTCACCGCCCTGCTCTCCAACCTGACAGGACTGCTGCTCTCCCAATGCCTCAATTCCGTCGTGGCCATCTATATCAGCATTCCCATGCTGCTCATCCCGCAGATCCTGCTCTGCGGACTGGTGGTCAGCTTCTCTGACCTGACACCGCGCAGCACCACAGGCAACGTCCCGCTCATCGGTAATATCATACCCTCACGATGGGCCTACGAGGCACTCGCAGTCACATCCTTTACCGACAACGAATATGAGGCGCCGTTCTTCGAACTCGACAAGAAGAAATACGAGAACCAGTTCTATAACATGGGATTCCTCTACGAGCTGCAGTCACAACTCGAGACCATGAAGGATGAACAGCAGCGCGGCAAAACCGTCGATCCCGCACACCTGGAGGTCATACGCACCAACCTGCCACGCCTGACAGCCTTCTGCCGGATGGAGCCATACCGTGGCGACGAGTCATACCAGTCCCTATATGACTATATGAAGAAGGCCGAGCAGATCCTGTCGGCAGAAAGCAATAAGGTGACACTGAAGGCCGATGCCGCCATGTCGCAGCTCGTACGACAGTATGGCAAGGACGATGTCCTCCAACTGAAGCGCGACAACTACAATATCAAACTCGAGGACTGCGTCATCGGTGCCGACCAGCAGCGTATGCTCGACGTGGTCGGTCATGTTATCGTGCCGCGCACAGGACTCATCTTCCTCACACCCCAAAGCCATGCAGGACAGGCCCCCTTCTATAGCAGTGAGAAAATCGTCGGTTCATGGCACGTCAAGACCCTCTGGTTCAACATGGCAGTCATGCTTGTCATGTGTGTCATCGTCGCACTCATGCTCTTCACCGACTGCCCTGGACGATATATCCGTAAGAACAAACAATAAAACATTATTTATTTAATAACAACTAAAAACATCAAACAAAATGAAGAAATTAACGATTTTTGCCGTTGCTTTCGCAGCTGTACTTTTTGCATCATGCAATGGAAAGAAGGTTGACAACAACACCGATGGTACTGACTCTGTCAAGAGCTTCGAACAGTCACAGATTGAGGCAGCCATCAAAATGGACATCGACAGCATCGCTGCCGCGTACTCAAAACTCAAGCACCCCAGCTTCGTGCAGGAAGACGCTGACGGACAGCTCTCGCTCAGCAAGGAAGAGAAGCAGGTGAAACCCGACTACCTCCTCCAGCCCTCCGTCGCAGAGAACGCTACCACACTCGCTGAGAAATACCGCATCCTCAGCGCACTCAACGTAGATAAGAAGCTGGCAGCACTCTATGAGATGCCCACCGAAGACTACGACAAGTCCATCACGAAACTGCTTGCCGACATCAACGACCCCTCGTTCAAGGGACTGGACGACACCAAGAACATCTTCGAGACCACATCAACACTCTATGATGCCATGAACGAGAACGGACGTATCAACTTCTTCTGGCAGGTGGCTTCCGCAGCACTTATCGAGCAGCTCTTCATCATCAACCAGAACTCCGACAAGTTCCTCAGCAATGTCACCGACGAGGCAGCATCCGACATCACCTATCGTATCATCCTCGTCCTCGACGCCGTCAAGCGACTCGGTGAGTACGATCCCGAGATCCAGCCCGTAGCCGAGGCCATCGCTCCCCTCGAGGTACTCAACGCCACCTCCGTTGCCGAGCTCAAGACCCAGATGGCAGAAGCCAAGGAGAAGATCGAGGCTGCACGCAAAGCCCTCGTGAAGTAAGCACTAATATAATGGTGAGGGGTGATTTATCACCCTTCACCCATTACCCATTAGCCCCACTACCCATGGGCCCTATGGGCCCCATTAGCCCCAATAATAATTAAAGAATTATGATCTTCGACATACAAGAACAAAACGGCGCCATGCTCGCCGTCGTCAGCGGCCGACTCGATACACCCGCTGCCGTAAAGGCACAACAGGAAATCACACCACTGCTGGAAAATGCCGACAAAGTCATCACACTCGATTGCACCAACCTGCAGTACATCTCCAGCTCCGGACTGCGACTCTTCCTCACCATCCGTAAAGAGTCATCGGCAAAAGGCGGCAAGGTCATCATCGAGAATATCAACGACGAGATCAAGAAAGTCTTCATGATGACAGGATTCTTCAACCTCTTCGAAATCAAATAGACAGCATGAACGAAGAAGCGGCCCCCCAACAGAGTGACAGACGGTTCCCCCGTCTTAGCCTCCACGCCCAGATGCTCCTCGAGGAGTACCACACACAGTTGCCCATCTACCGGCAACTGCAAGCAGTCGTCATGGACAGACTCCAGGAAATCAGGCAGCAGGCACACATCGAACTCAATAGCATGGAGGCACGCATCAAGGACGAAAGCTCACTGGCAGGAAAACTCGAACGGAAAGGAGAGAAGTACAACACACTCTCCGACATCACCGACATCTTCGGGGCACGCATCATCACCTTCTACAACGAAGACGTTGACCGATTCGCATCCATGGTGGAATCCGTGTTCGACATCGACTGGCAGAACTCCGTCGATAAACGGAAAATGCACGAGTTCGACAGTTTCGGATACAACTCACTCCACTATATCTGCCGACTGCCCGTACCACTCTACCACGATCCCAAGTGCCCACAGCTCAACCAGATACGCTTCGAACTGCAGATGCGTACCGCACTGCAGCACGTCTGGTCAGCCATACAGCACGACATCGGCTATAAGTCCGAGATAGAGACACCCATAGAATACCATCGCAACCTCAGCCGCCTCGCAGGACTACTCGAACTCGCCGACAACGAGTTCAGCCGTACACGCAACGCCATCGCCGACTACCGACGACGCGCACAGCGGCTCGTACAAAGCGGACAACTCAATGAAGTCATGCTCGACGGCGATACCTTCCGATCCTATCTCAACCTGCACCCCTTCGACAAGCTCAACCGAAAGATTGCAGCCATCACACAGGCAGAAATACAACCCACATCACTCCTCCCATGGCTGCCCGTACTCCGGCACATGGGCATGAAGACACTCGGCGACGTCGAGCGGCTCATCAGAAACTACGAAGACGACGCCTACCGGCTCGCAGCCTTCCAGCTCGGAAGCACCGACATCGACATACTCTCCGAATCCGTGGCACTCCAAAACCTCAGCATCGTCTATATCCTCAAAAACGGAGGAGGAAAAAACGGACTCGTACGACTCTTCGATGCCATCAACGGCAAACGCACGCAAAATGATGACCTCGCAGCCATCATCATGGAACAGGCCGACCGGCTCGCACTCATCGACTGAAACCACAACCCCAAATCCACAACCCACAGTTTGTCCACACGTCCACACATAGCCATCATCGACAACAACACACTGGCAGCACTCGGACTCAAACAGCTGCTCCAGCAGGTCATGCCCATCATGACCGTAGATATATACCCCTCGTTCGACCAGTTCCAGACAGCCTCCCCCGAACGCTACTACCACTACTTCGCATCCATGAACATCGTCGTTCAGCACCGCTCCTGGTTTACCGACAACATACGGAAAACCATCGTGCTGACACTCTCACTCAACGAGACATCACAGCTCAGCCATTTCCACGCACTCTGCATCAACCAGCCCGAACCACAGCTCATCCGACAACTGCTCATGCTCGTGCAACATGCACACGGCAACGGACGTAACCTGCCGCCAATGCCACAGATCCTGCAACAGAAAATACTCAGCGACCGCGAGATAGAAGTCATGTCGCTCATCGTACAAGGATATATCAACAAGGAAATTGCCGACCAGCTCAACATCGGACTAGCCACAGTCATCACCCATCGCAAAAACATCATGGATAAGCTCGGCATGCGTAGCGTTTCCGCACTGACCATCTATGCCGTCATGCACGGATACGTCGATATCAATAAAATCTGACTTCCTCCCTCAAAGCTTCACTGCAGAAATATCAACCAGACCATTCACAATGGCATAGATTGTCAACCCCGCCGGCGAATGTATCTGGAGCTTACGGGCAATATTACGCCGATGTGTGATTACCGTATTGATGCTGATACACAGATGGTCGGCAATCTCCTTGTTCTGCATGCCCTGCACCACTCCAATAATCACATCTTTCTCCCTGTCACTGATGGTCTCATTACCGTCCACGCCTTTAAAAACCATATTCGTGATGTTCTTCGTGACATCATACTGTTTCAGCTGTTGTTCCAAACGACGGATAGCAGGTACAAAGATTTTGTCCTCCACTTCGGCATGAAGGCGCAGCCATTCCTCGTTATTGTAGATGTCGTAGAGTGTTGCCGTCAGTTGGTTGTTCAGCTGAGCATTGGCAGGCAGGTATTTGATAATCATCAGTTTCAGTTCACGAAGCTTCTGGTCGGTACTCTCATGGTGCTTCGAGAAGGTATCTACGCTATAGTCACTTGCCGGTTGACCTTCAAGTAGGGACTGTACATACGGGAACAACGTCTTTTCTTCATACTTCATGTGACGTTGTATCTCGTGTGCATACTCATCATAGAATTTCATGATAAGCCTGCCCAAGCGGTCATCAGCATCCAAGCTTTCCTCCAGTTCACGACGTATAAAAGGCAACTGGAAGTCGAGGTAATATGTATGACTCGCTTCCAGATAATGTAACAGCGTCTGCACATCCAACTGTTCATCGTTTTCAAACTTGCTATACCCATTAATGGTGAAGTTAACCACTGCCAGAAAGGTATAGGTATCCACATCGTTCAGTTCACAGGTCTCCTGCACCGTTTTGTCCCCAAAACCGAGGTTGATACCAAAGGAACCCAACGACTGCAACAGACTGTAATTGTCCTTGATGAGGGAGATCATCTTGTCTCCTGCCTCATATAGCTTCAACTGCCTCATAACATCTTATTATTGGCTGCAAAGTTACGCATTATTTCCGACATACGCAATCATCATTTATAGGTATTTACAGGTGTTTTCATCATTTTTAGGTATTGCGGACATCGTCGCAAGTGCCTACCTTTGCGGCTGAAAAAAGAGTAAAAGAATAAAACAAAATAAACAATGAGGAACTATCAAGTAACCAATAAAGTATATAATAAGGTATATAGAGGGATGAAAGTCATTCTACCCTTTTACCTTTTTACTTTTTTGCCATTACCCACACATGCACAATTGAGTGTAGGAGGCTATGGTGAGGTGGCTTTCAGCCGTAACTTCTACAGTGATCATGTGAACCGCTACTCCAGTCCTGAGAATTACAAGGACGACCCCAGCCATGGGCGTTTTGATATTCCGCATGCCGTCATCTATCTCGGCTACGACTTCGGTAAAGGATGGACGTTGGGCACAGAGATAGAATTTGAGCATACTGGCACTGGCTCAACTGTTGAGAACGAAGCCGACGAAGCTGCCGAATGGGAGTTGGAACAGGAGAAAGGCGGCGAGGTCGAACTGGAGCAGTTCTGGATCAACAAAGAGTTTTCGCATTCAGCAAATATCCGCTTCGGTCACATCATCGTGCCGGTGGGTCTGAACAATGCCCACCACGAACCACTCAACTACTTCACGGTCTATCGTCCGGAGGGCGAGCATACCATCCTGCCATCCACCTGGCATGACACGGGCATCAGCTTCTGGGGACGTTCAGGTAAGTTCAAATACGAGGTGGAAGTCGTAGCCGGTCTGAATGCGATGCTTTTCAGCCGTGACAAATGGGTACACCACGGTGCTGGTTCTCCCTTCGAGTTCAAGCCAGCCAACCAATATGGATTTGCAGGGCGCTTGGATTACTATGCCATGTCTGGTTTACGCTTCGGCATCAGCGGCTACTATGGAAACTCCGCCCACAACACCTTCCCCAACGACCTGAAGGGTGACGGAAAGCCATACGACAAGGTGAAGGGTACCGTAGCCATCGGTTCCATTGACATGACGCTGAACCGCTGGAACTGGATCGTACGCGGACAGGCCGATTACGGCTATGTGGGAGAGACGGACAAGCTGAACACCATCAAGGATGCCAAGGCTCACGCCAGCAACTCCCCCGTCAAGAGTGCGATGATTGGCAAGAATGCCGTCAGTGTCGGTATTGAGGCGGGTTACAACATCTTCTCACAGATAACAAAGATGCGACGTTCGGAACAGAAGCTCTATGTCTTCGGCCGCTGTGAGTATTACGACAGTTACATCCCCGCTACCAACAAGGAGATGTTCGACTATACCAATGTCACTCGTCTCGCCTTCGGACTCAACTACCACCCTGTGCCACAAATCGTACTTAAGGCCGACTATAGCATTCGTCTGCTGAAGAATCCATACAACAATGAACCAAGCGTGAATCTCGGTGTAGCATATCAGGGATTCTTTCTGTAACATAAGCTAAATAAAAACGACAATGAAAAAGTATTTTATCCTTTCAGTGGCAGTCTTGCTGGGCGCACTGAATCTCACGTCGTGCAGCAGCGACGACGATGACAACAAGAACGGTGACAACACGGGAAACGAGAAAGAGCAGGCCATGCAAAGCATCACCTCGCAGTATGTCAACAGCGTTGTCTTCCCTATCTACCAGTCTCTGGCCTCACAGACCTCAACGCTGTTTGACCAATTGGTCAATGCCAAGGCCAAGCTACGTGCTGGGACACTGACACAGGGTGACATCGACAAGATCTGCACCACCTTCATCAATGCCCGCTCAGCATGGGAAAGCAGCGAGTCATTCCTCTATGGTGCTGCTACCGACTTTGGTATCGACCCACACATTGACACATGGCCACTCGACCGTACGGCACTGGCGAAGGCACTGAGCAGTGCAGAGATTATCGAGGATCTGGACGATCTGGATAATGGCGGCATCGACAATGCCCGTGCACTTGTCGGAGAACAGCAACTGGGTTTCCACGGCATTGAGTTCATCATCTTCCGCAATGGGCAGAACCGCACTTTAGCGGCGCTGAATGGTGTAGAGGACGACGAGGCATTTGCCGGACGTAACATCACTGGCGAGCAGGAACTCATCTTTGCCGCTGCCGTTGCCGGCGACCTCCGCGACAAGTGTTTCCAGCTGGAAGTCAGCTGGCTGGGCGACAAGGCTCCTCAAGCCCATATCGAACGAGTCGAGGAATGTGAGTTTCCCACAACAGTTGCAGGAGGCGATTCTTCCTACGGCGAGAACATGCAGAATGCGACCAAGGCAGGCAGCACTCTCCGTACCTGGCGCGCTGTCATGAGCACCATCCTCGTTGCCGGTTGTAGCAACATCTGCGCCGAGGTTGCCGGACAAAAGATTGGCCAAGCCTATCTGGGTACCGATCCCGACTACATCGAGTCTCCCTACAGCCAGCGTTCTTACTACGACTTCTTCGACAATGTCTCCAGCATCCAGTACAGCCTCTATGGTCAGCAAGGAACGACTGCCCATGCCAACAGCATCATGGCATACCTTCAGAAGTATAACAGCACGATGGCGGCCAACCTGCAGGGCAAGTTGGATGCAGCCCTTGCTGCACTGGACACAGCCAAGCAAGGAACACCGTTCGTGGTTGACTCCCATAGTGCAAATGCAAAGAATGCGATGGATGCCATCAACGCTCTTGACGAAGCACTTAACGAGGCTGCATCGTGGATTGCAGCAAACTAAGTAATACTAAAGCTATATATAATGAGTATGTTGAACAAGAAATCCGATCTTTTGGTCATGGCAGTCCTGCTTGCAGGGACTGTCATGACTGCATGTACAGATGATGACAGCACAGAGACCGAGGTGACCATCACTGACGACACCAACTACGTCGGCAAGGCTGTCGGAAACTTCACTGCCGAGGAATGGTATGTGGGTGGCACGAAAGGTACTACCATGAACGTGACACAGGGATGCTACGAAGATGAGACACCTGCGGTCACTGAAATGGGACTGACAGAGGCTTTCAACCGTGGCGAGCAGTTCTTCGAGCGTAACGTCACAGAGTATCAGGCACCCTTCAACGGACTGGGACCTGCATACGTCCGTAAGTCATGTCTTGACTGCCATCCGGCATACGGTCATGGCAAACGCGTCACCCAATACACGGCGGAATGGGGAAACGGCTACCTGTTAGTCATCTACCATCCTACCGACGGTCAGAACAGCGACGACGGACCGTATGTCAGCGAGGTGACAGGCATGCCACAAACACGTGCTGTCAGTCCGTTCCTGCCTCCTGTCGAGGAGTCGGGCATACATCTCGACTGGCTGACGGTTACCCAGATGGCTGATGGCAGTGAGATTTCCCCCAATCAGTTCCCTGACGGTGAGACCTACCAACTTATCTATCCAGAGCTGAGCATCGACCGTTCGGCCTTCAACACCTCTCCCACTCCATGGGATACGGGCAACGGAGCAGTGGCTTTCCGTCTGGAGAGCACCATCGGCATTATCGGTACGGGGTTGCTTGATGCCATCCCCGACGACAGCATCAAGCTACAGTACCAACGTGAGGCACCCTACGTTGAACTGAATCCTGCCTTCTGGGACAAGGATGCCAACGACTGGGCTGCTACGGCAATGTATGTCAACGCCAGCAGTGGTGTGGAACAGGTAAACCGTATCAAGAAGTTCACCTATGCCATGACACGCGGCTCACTTCAGGACGGTGCCGGTGCCAATGCCATCTGGAACATCACCAATGTATCACGTTCCGACCGTCCGAAGCTCTATACCACCAAGGCATGGGCAAAGGCCATGTCGGAGAATCCACAGGTCATTGCCAAAATCAAGGCCGACCCCACGTCACCCTACTATGCAGACGGTACGGACGAGGGCATTGCCGATGCCGTACTAAACCTGCTCGATCCCTCTACCAATCAGTTCAATAACCCCTGGCATAACTTCGAGCCGGAAATGTCCGACAACAACTTCTGGGCTTTTCAGGTATGGCATCGTGGTCTTGCCATTCCCCGTGCACGTAACCTGCAAGACCCCGAAGTACAGCGTGGCAAGGAGGTGTTCCACCAGATAGGCTGTGCTACTTGTCATCGTCCGTCGTGGAAAACGACCACCGACGACTACTGGAATCCGCAAATCATCGCCAGCCAGCACCTGCAACTGCCACGCTATCAGAACCAGACCATCTGGCCCTATACCGACATGATACAGCACCGGCTGTACATGAAGAACGGCATCCATGGTTCCTGGTGTCGTACTACTCCGCTGTGGGGTCGCGGCTTGTCGCTCGTCAATACCGGTGCTGAGGACCGTCTGCACGACTGCCGGGCACGCAACGAGATAGAGGCCATCCTCTGGCATGGATACTCCAAAAAGTCCGATGCCTATGCCTCGACGCTCAAGTTCTATAACCTGCCGAAGGCTGACCGCGATGCGGTGGTGAAGTTCCTGCGGGCCATCTGACACAGAAGTGAGGAAACTGGTCATTTGCTTATATATTACGGTGATAGTGGTCATGGCCGCTGCCACCATCGTTGAGAAGTTTGAGGGCACACCATTTGTGTCTTCAAACTTCTACGGTTCATGGTGGTTCACACTGCTATGGGCACTGCTCACTGCCACTGGCATCTTCTATTTCGTCAAGCGACGCGTACGACGTGCCTCTACCATCGTGCTTCATGCTGCATTCGTCATCATCCTGCTGGGTGCCCTGATTACCCACCTAACAGCTTATCAGGGTGTCATCCACCTGCGGAAAGACATGCCGTCACAGGTATGCACCGATGGACAGACACTGCCTTTCACCCTTACGCTTCAGGAGTTCAGCATCCGTTACCACGACGGCACACGTGCTGAAGCCGACTATGAGTCAGTATTCCTTTTCGATGACAAACGACAAGGTACGGTGTCCATGAATAACATCTGCTCCTATCGCGGCTACCGTTTCTATCAAAGCGGTTACGACCCCGACGGACAAGGCAGCTACCTCGCCGTCAACAGCGACCCATGGGGAATTCCCGTCACTTATCTTGGCTATGGTCTGCTGTTCCTCTCACTCATCTGGATGCTCATAGACCCTAAAGGTACCTATCGCCAACTATTACGTCATTATCTACAGGGAAGGACAGCAATGGTGATTCTCTTCTGTTGTCTCGTCGCCAACAGCCATGCAACCAACAGTCTTCACACACTGCCTCGTGAGACAGCCGACCGATTCGGACGGCTCAGTGTGGTCTATAACGAACGCGTCTGTCCGTTGCAGACCTACGCCATCGACTTCACAAAGAAGCTCTACGGAAAGTCATACTACGGCGACTATACGGCCGAACAGGTATTGACGGGTTACATCTTCTGGGGCGACGAATGGAGCAAAGACCTGATGTCACGACTCGAAGGCGAAGACCTGAGCAAGACCAATGAGAAGCTGCAACTCATTACGTTGCTGCGGCATGGAACGCCGCTTCGTATCTTCCCACATACCCAACGAGAGCATACCACATGGTACGCACCTACCGACCCGATTCCTGAAACGGTTGACACCCTCGACCAGCAGTACATACAACTGATATTCAACGTGCTCTACGAGGATGCGTTGAAAGGAGACTATGCACAGATGGACGAGCTGCTTGACAAGATGAAGAAGTACCAACAGAAGAACGGCGGTACGTCGCTACAGTCAGCGACAGCAGAAAAGGCCGAACGACTCTATAACGTATGTCAGGCGTGGCTTTCCTTCCTCTTCATGCTCTGTCTTGGTATGGGCTTTGTCAGTATGCTGAAGGGACGCTTATTTCAACTGGCAGCGCGACTTCTGCTTGTCGTCTCATGGCTGTTCCTGACCGTTCTCCTCGTACTTCGCTGGATCATCGTAGGTCACATACCCATGTCCAACGGCTACGAGACCATGCTTCTGCTGGCCTGGCTCATCCAACTCATTGTCATTCTCTCTCTCCTGATAGAGACAAGACAGGGTGTGCATTTTCAGGGGAGGCCATGCGGGGCAGCAACCTTCTCCCTTCTGCTTTCAGGCTTTTTCCTGCTTGTCAGCCATCTCTCCATGATGAACCCACAGATGACTCACCTCATGCCCGTCCTACAGTCACCATTGCTCTGTCTGCATGTCAGCATGATCATGATGGCATACGCCCTACTCTCCATCACCTTTCTGTACGGCATAACAGCATTGCTGAACAAGAAGAAGGCCCAGCAGCTACAACTGCTGAGCCTTCTTATGCTCTATCCTGCCCTGACCTGTCTGGGTATCGGCATCTTCCTGGGTGCCATCTGGGCAAATATTTCGTGGGGAACCTACTGGAGCTGGGATCCCAAGGAGGTGTGGGCACTCATCACTTTCATGGTCTATGCCATTCCGCTCCACCATCGCAAGTCTCCGTGGGGTTATCACCTCTTCATGACACTGGCCTTCCTGACCATCCTCATGACCTACTTCGGTGTCAACTACTTCCTCGGAGGAATGCACTCCTATGCCTGATTATTCTCCTGGAATATCGCCATTCGCTCATCCAGCTGAGCGTACTGGTGATCCTCAATAAACGAGGTGCAGACACGAAGACCCTCCTGATGCGAACCCGTCGTAATGAGGCAGATAGCCGACACACCGTAGTACATCAGCTCGTGAGCCAGCTCACCACTCGTCATGCCCGGATAGCCGATGGTGAAGTAGAAACCGTCGGCAATAGGTTCGTCAAGGTCCTTGTCATAGACAATGGTAAAGCCATGACGCAGGAAAATCTCCTTCAGCTTATGGGCCCGATCACCATAGACGCTGATCTCACGACGGAAGTCGTACGTGCCGTCGGCAGCGGCCTTCAGCATAGCAGCCATAGCATACTGGGCGGAATGGCTCGTACCCGACGACAATGCATAGAGCATGCGGGTGGAGAAAACCAGACCGAACGGCAGACCCTCGTAGCGGCGCGCCAAGGCATCAAACTTACGATGAAACAGCTTGTTGCCGATGCAGGTGACGCCGATGCGCTCACCGGCATAGCTGAATGCCTTGCTGCCGGAGATGAGTAACATGTAGTTGTCGGTGTAACGGGCAACGGTGGCCTGATAGGGCGGCTCGAAAGGCGTACTCAGATCCTTACGGAAGTCCATGGCAAAGTAGGCCAGGTCTTCCATCACCACTACGTCGTACTGCGTGGCGAGCGTACCGATGGTCTTCAGCTCGTCCTCGTTCAGACAGATCCATGCCGGATTGTTGGGATTAGAATAGACAATGGCACAGATATTCCCCTTCGAGAGATAACTCTCTAACTTCGCACCCAACTTGTCGCCGCGATAGTCATACACGTCGAACGTCTCGTACTTCACACCCATCACCTGCAGCTGCATCTTCTGGACAGGGAAGCCGGGATCGATAAACAACACCGTGTCCTTCCGTTCGTCACACTGCGAACAGGTGAGGAACGACGCAAACGTGCCCTGCATCGAGCCACAGACGGGCACACAACCCTCTGGTGCAATGTCGATGCCGATGAAAGCCTTGACAAAACGTGATGCCTCCTGCTTCAACACGGGAGCACCCTGTATGTCAGGATACGAATGGGCTATGCCGTCTTGCAGTGCCTTCACCTGGGCATCCACACCCACCTGTGCGGCAGGCAGTCCGGGAATACCCATCTCCATCTTGATAAACTCTACCCCACTCGCCTGCTCGGCACGGGCAGCGACCTGTTTCACTTCACGGATTGTCGCCTTCGCAAAGTCCTCGATACCCATCTCGGCTATCAGACCATCGACAATTTCTTTCTTGATTGGAGTAATCATGATTTTCGATTTATTACTAACTGGCGGTAGCCGCTCGGCTTTGCCGCTTGCTACCAGCGGGACGCAAGAAATTATTCACTTGTCATTCTTCACTTTTAGCTTTTCCGATGGCCAGCGCCTTGATATTCGCATCGACAACGGCATCGCCCTTGCGACCGAAGACACGGCGAATGGCATCCTCCAGCTTCGAGTATTCGATGCCTAACGCCTTCTGTGCTGCACCCAACAGGATAACATTGGCCGAACGAGGCACACCATTGTCCTTGGCTGCCTGCTCGATGTCGAGCATGATGACATTCGGTAACTGCTGCAAATCGGCCTTGATGACCTCCATGTCCGGATAGTTCGGGATATTCACGAACGGTGTGCTCGACGTAATGATCCAACCCGTCTTCGACAGGAACGGCAGGTAGCGTAACGCCTCCATAGGCTCCATCGAGATGATGACGTCGGCACCGCCCAACGGTATCAGGTCACTTTGTATGGGGTCTGACGACAGGCGCAGGTTCGACTGCACGTCACCGCCGCGCTGTGACATGCCATGTACCTCGGCCTGCTTGATGTAAAGGTTCTCGTTCATGGCGGCCTCGCCAATAATCGTGGCAATAGACAGGATTCCCTGCCCGCCTACACCGCAAAGTATGATATCTGTTTTCATTGGTTTAATTATACTTGTCACTTTTCACTTGTCACTTTTCTCTGCCTTCTTCTGTTTCAAATGTCTTTGAAGCGTTTGCATGCACTCACGACGCGGAATGATGACACTTACGCCGTGGTAGTTGATTTCCTCTTCAATGATGCGCGTGATCTCCTCCATGTTCTTCGGCAGGGGAACCACCACATGCAGGTGCTCCTCACTGACACCCAGTCCACGGCAGATAGCCTCAAACTTATTCGTACCGGCAGAGTCCTGTCCGCCCGTCATGGCAGTAGTCAGGTTGTCGCTGATGATGACGGTGATGTCGCTGTTCTCGTTGACGGCATCCAACAGTCCCGTCATACCGCTGTGCGTAAATGTCGAGTCACCGATAATAGCCAAGGAAGGCCACTGTCCAGCATCGCTGGCACCCTTCGCCATCGTAATCGAGGCACCCATATCCACACACGAATGGATAGCCTTGTACGGCGGCAGGAAGCCCAGCGTATAACAGCCGATGTCACCAAACACACGGGCATTGGGATAGTTCAGCAGCACCTTGTTCAGTGCAGTATAGACATCACGGTGTCCACAGCCCTGACACAGTGCGGGCGGACGCGGAACGACATCCTCACAGGGAGCAAAGCCTCCACAGTCCGTTGCCACTCCCCCTCGGGGGAGCTGGAGAGGGGTCTGTCCGCTGTCCTTTGTCAATAACCTCAACGCTTTCTTCACAACGTCAGGGTTCAACTCACCCGTGCGAGGCAGCTGTCCGGTAAGACGCCCACGGATGACGGCATTGCCTGGCATGACACCACGAACCATATCTTCGATAAACGGCTGGCCTTCTTCACAGATCAGCACTTCCTCACAATCGTCGGTCATGCGACGGACGAGCTTCTTTGGCAGCGGATACTGTGAAACCTTCAGAACAGGGAACGGGCAACCGTTGGGGAAACTCTCCATCAGGTAATTATAGGCTATGCCGCTGGCAATGATCCCCAGTCCGTTGTCTGTCATCTGTTGTCCGTTGTCTGTCATCTGTTGTCCGTTGTCTGTTGTCCGTTGTCCTTCGACATACCTGTTGAACGGACTATCTACTGCCATCTGTTCCAACAGCGGCTGCTGACTCGTCACCACGTCGTTGCGCTTACGGGCAAACGCAGGCAATAACACCCAGTTCGATGCCTTCGCATTATAGTTCAGATCATTGGGTTCACGAGGCGTGTCAGCCAACTTCACCACAGCACGTGAGTGGGCCATACGTGTAGTGACACGCATCAGAATCGGCAGCTGTAGCTGTTCCGACAGATCATAGGCATACGACATCATATCGTATGCCTCTTGTTGCGTACTCGGTTCCAGCGTGGGAACCATTGCAAACTTCCCATAGAAGCGGCTGTCCTGCTCGTCCTGTGAGGAGTGCATCGACGGGTCGTCGGCCACCAGCACTACCAGTCCGCCGTTTGTTCCCGTCATGGCAGAGTTGACAAACGGGTCGGCACAGACGTTCAGTCCCACATGCTTCATGCAGACCAGTGCACGCTTACCCATGTAGGACATGCCCAGCGCAGCCTCCATGGCTGTCTTCTCATTGGTGGACCAACGGCTATGGACACCACGCTCCTTAGCCAATGGCGACATCTGTATATACTCTGTGATTTCTGTTGATGGCGTGCCTGGATAGGCATACACTCCGCTCAGGCCTGCATCAAGTGCACCCTGCGCAATGGCTTCATCGCCTAAAAGTAGTCTTTTCATATCTGAATAGCTTAAAACAGCTGCAAAGATACAAATAAGTGAGAAGAAAACCAAAAGAATTTTGAATTTTCTCGAACGGGAGTATCTTCGACCGCCAAGTCAAAATATTACCGACTTAATGATACCGTCGTTCGGATATCAGCTGACGAGGCGCCGATTGAGAAGCGCAGAAGTCCATTCTCTGGCACGAAGGCATGACGCTCCGGACTCCAATAGGTGAGGTCTGACTGAGCGACTTCAAGGACGACCTCGCGTGTTTCACCTGCGGGAATCGATACGCGTTCGAAACCTTTCAGCTGAAGCTTGGGATGCTCCACCTGCGACTCCGGATAGCTGACATACAGCTGTACCACCTCATCGCCATCGCGACTGCCTACATTCTTCACTGGAACCGACACATAGACCTTCTGTTTGTCCTGTTTCAGTACCTTGGCCTCGCCATACTCAAAACAAGTGTAGCTAAGTCCGTAGCCGAAAGGATACAGCGGCTGACCCTCATAATATAAGTAGGTACGCCCGTGACGGATATCGTAATCCATCATATGGGGCAGGTCGAGGATATCCTTCACCCATGTCTGCGTGGTACGTCCCGCAGGGTTCACCTTTCCAAACAACACATCAACCACGCCATGTCCCTGTTCTTGAGAACAATGCGATACATGGAGAATAGCAGGCAGATGCTCCTGACTCCAGTTGATGGCGTAAGGGAAGCTACTGACTAGTACAAGTACGGTATTGGGATTGATGCTGTAGAGACGGCGTATCTCATCCTCATCAGGCATCAGAAGAGAATGACGATCATTGGCCTCGCGACCGTCAGACGGTACAGGGCAAACCTTCCACTCACGATTCGTACCGTATGGATGATTGCCTGTGCATACAAGTACCATATCGGCCTGCCTGGCCAGATCCTCAGCGCGACCGTACTGGTTATCAGGTGCAAAGAGAATCTCTATGCCCTTCTCACGACCTATCTCCTGCATAGCCTTCAGGATTGTATTTTCATAAGGTGCAGTACCACTATACCAGTCATAGACAATCTGGTCAGCATACGGCCCTACAACGGCTATTCGCTTCACCTTATTTGTATTTATCGGCAACAAAGCTCCACCCGAAGAAAGGGGACTATTCTTCAGCAGAACAATACTCTTGGCTGTCACCTCGCGTACAAACAACTTCACTTCCTCACGCTCATAGGGAGGCATCGCCGTAGAGTCCTTGCCAATCGAAGCATACGGGCATTGATTGTCGAGCAGGCCCAGCTTCAGAGCAACATAGATATTACCTTTAATGACATTGTCAATGTCGATCTCTGTCACCAATCCCTTCTCTACCGCTTCTTTCAGATACGGCTGATAGCGGTCCAAGAACTGACTCGTTCCTGCCTTTACTACACCAGCAGCAGCCGAGGGGAAATCTGGATAATAATGGTGGGCATTAACCAGCATAGCATACGCACCACCATCAGTACAGATAATACCATTGTTACCCCACTCCTTTCGAGCAATCTCGTTCAGACAAGGATGCACCGCCATCGGAATACCATTCCAACAGTTATACGAAGCCATAAAGGCACGACTACCACCCTCGGTGATACCCTTATAGAACGGATAGGAGTAATATTCACGGAATAATCGCTCATCAAAATTACTTGACGTAGAGTCACGTCCGTCCTCATTGCTATTGGCCAGGAAATGTTTCATCAGTGCAGCGGTCTTCCAGTAGCGGGGATGGTCGCCTTGCAAACCCTTCACCATGGCGATGGAGAGCTGACCTACCAAGTAAGGATCCTCGCCGAAGCTCTCCTCCGTACGTCCCCAACGTGGATCACGCGCCAAGTCGGCATTGGGTGCAAACACTACAAGTCCCTTTCTTCGGGCGATATTGCCCTGCGCATACCAGCGTACCTCTTCGGCCTCAATATCACCGATACGACGAATAAGTGAGCGATCCCACGTGCAGCCCATGCCGTATGCCTGTGGGAAGATTGTGGTAGGCAGGTCGTTAGGAACCTCCCTACCATCGATAGTCTTCACGCCATTGTGACGCGACGGGCCTCCAAGGGCCAACCCGTGCAGACCCTCATAGCAGCCAGTGATGGGCACTCCCAAACGAGGTGTACCCAACATGGGCGACATCCACATCATCTTCTCATCGAGGGTCAGGTGCTTCAGAAAGAGTTCCACACGTTTGTCGTCCTTCAGCTTCGTGTTCTGAAAGTCGTAAGGTTGTGCTGCTACTGCCAGCAGGCAGCAGGCAAAAACGATTGCCAATGATAATCTTTTCATATTCTTTCTTTTTATAGGGATGTTCTATAAATTAAGTTATTAATAATCAACTAGTTACTTGTGTAATTCAAGAAAAAGTCGTACCTTTGTGGTATAAA
>CAJOQT010000089.1 GCA_905236875.1 uncultured Prevotella sp.
CAACTTTCGCATGTTAATAACGACCACGAATTTACTGCGAGCACTCGTGGGTCTTCGACAAATCTCACGAATGAAACGAATTTATGCCGCGCAGTATTCGATAAATTCGAAAGAAATTCGTCTGGCCTGAAATGAAAATTCGTGTAATTCGAGAAATTCGTGGTATTAAATAGAATCTGCGTACTTGAGAAACTTGAATATATAATAAAAAGGATTATGCTGGAAATTACAAACAAGATCTATTATGTTGGCGTGAACGACCGCAACAAGAACCTGTTCGAAGGTCTGTGGCCGTTGCCTAACGGAGTGAGCTACAACTCGTACCTGATTGACGACGAGAAGGTCTGTCTGATTGATACGGTGGAGGTGGATTTCTTTACACAGTTCATCGAACACATCCAGGAGGTTATCGGTGACCGCAAGATTGACTATCTCGTCATTAACCACATGGAGCCGGACCACAGCGGCAGCATCGCCCTCATCAAGAAGTACTACCCTGAGATACAGATTGTGGGCAACAAAAAAACCTTCCAGATGATGGAAGGCTTCTATGGCATTGCCGATGGCACGGTGGAGGTGAAAAACGGCGATTCCATCGAGCTGGGCAGTCACACCTTGAGCTTTGTGCTGACACCGATGGTTCACTGGCCAGAGACGATGGTGACGCTGTGCGATAGTCAACGGACAACGGACGACGGACAACAGACAACGGACGATAGTCTGGTCTTGTTCTCTGGTGATGCCTTCGGCTGTTTTGGAGCGCTGAACGGCGGCATCGTGGATAGCCAGATCAACTGCGACACGTTCTGGCTGGAGATGACACGCTACTACTCGAACATCGTGGGCAAGTACGGCACGCCCGTGCAGAATGCTTTGAAGAAGCTGGCTGGCGTGAAAATTGACTACATCTGCGCCACACATGGTCCCGTCTGGCACGAATACATCGACAAAGTCATTGGCATCTACGACCGCCTGTCGAAGTATGAGACAGACCCCGGCCTGGTCATCTGCTACGGCACCATGTACGGCAATACGGAACGTGCTGCTGAGGTCATCTCCCGTGCTGCCTCAGAGGCTGGCTTGAAGAACATCGTCATGTATAATGTCTCGAAGACCCACCATAGCTATATCATCCGTGACGTGTTCCGCTACAAGGGACTCATCGTGGGTGCGCCGACCTACAACACGGCGCTGTATCACGAGATGGATGTGCTGCTCAGCGAACTGGCTGGCAAGGATATCAAGAATCACCTGTTGGGATGGTTCGGCTCCTACGGCTGGGCAAGCAAGGCCGTAAGTGAGATAGCCCGATGGAATGAGGAAAAACTGCACTTCGAGCCTGTGGGTGAGCCTGTGGAAATCAAGCAGAGCCTGACGGCAGAGACAACGGCACAATGCGAAGCTCTCGGCCGTGCTATGGCTGAAAGACTCCTTAATGAATAATTAGTAAACACTAACTACTCATTACTAATTAATGATTGGATATCCTCGATGGAATTGGCCATTTTGATATAGTCCTGCCAGTTGCCACGAACGACACCTTTGGCCTGCAGATCATCAAGCAAGGCGACAAGGCTGTTCCAGAAGCCCTTCATATTATAAAGTATGAGGGGCTTCTGATGGTATCCGATGGTGGCTGATGCTACAATGGTGAAAATCTCATCGAGCGTACCCAGTCCACCAGGAAGTGCGATAAACACGTTGCTCTTGTCCTGCATGAGTTGTTTGCGATCGCTGAGGTTGTCACAGAACACCTCCACATCAACGTAGTCGCTGATACGCCCCGTCTTCTCAATGATGGTCGGGATGATGCCGATGGTCTGACCGCCTGCCTGTTTCGTGGCCTTTGCCACACACTCCATGAGTCCCATATTCACACCGCCATACACGATGGAATGGCCGTTTTCAGCAGCCCACCGTCCCAACTCCTCCGTCAGGGCGAAGAATTCAGGATCTATTTGTTGGTTAGCTGAACAAAATACACATATCTTCATAACGGCGACAAAGGTAGTGAAATTAAGTGAAAAGTGAAAAGTGAAAAGAGAAAAAATTACTCACGCTCGAAAAAACTCTCAACTCTCAACTCTTAACTCTCAACTTTTTTGTACCTTTGCAGCGGAATGAAGACCATTTTCCTCAACAAGGAACCTCAAGCAAGTGAGCCCTGCGTCGCCACTATCGGCATGTTCGACGGTGTGCATCAGGGGCATCGCTTTGTCATCGACTGTCTCAGGGAGGAAGCCGAACGACAGCAGCTGCCCTCCTGTGTGGTAACCTTCGAACGTCCCCCACGACAAATCATACAGCCTGACTGGAAGCCCCAGATGCTCTCTACGCTCGATGAGAAACTGGTGTTACTCTCCCAGACAGAAATTGACATGTGCGTGGTGCTGTCGTTTACGAAGGAAATGTCGCAACTCAGCGCCTATGACTTTATGCAGCAGGTGTTGAAGGAACAGCTGGGAGTGCGCGTGCTGCTGACGGGCTACGATAATCATTTCGGCCATCGGACGGCAGAGACCCGTGAGACGTTTGAGGACTACCAGCGCTATGGTCAGAGTCTGGGCATGGAGGTAAAGTGCTTGCCGCCCTACACATCAAAGCGGCTGAGTTCCTCGTTTATTCGTGAGCTACTGGCAGAAGGCCAGGTCGAAGAAGCCAACGAATGCCTGGGTTATCCCTATAGTATCAGCGGAACGGTGGTCACCGGCAACCATATCGGTACGGATCTGGGATTTCCGACAGCCAACCTGCAGACAGACGACGACAGCAAGCTGATACCTGCCAATGGTGTCTATGCGGTCAAGGTACGGCTGAGCGACTCACTGGAGCAAAAACACGGTATGGCGAACATCGGCAGACGTCCTACCTTCGACGGCAAGCAGACTACCATTGAAACTCACATCCTGCGTCATTTTGGTCCGCTGTATGGCCAGCGGCTGTCGGTTGCCTTCATTCACAGGCTACGTGACGAGCAACGTTTCGACACGCCGGAAGCCTTGTCTGCACAACTCTTTCACGATGCGGAAACTGCTGAAGAACAACTCAATAAAGACATAGAAGAATGAAACACGTAAGAAGCCTACTTGAAGTCCTGCTGTACATCGTACTGTTTCTGGGCATACAGATGTTTGTGACGTTAATCGTAACAGGCATACATTTTTTGGTGAATGGTGTCAAACTATCCAAGGTATCGGAGCTTGCCGCCAGTGGCAACATGACACCTGATGCTATGGGGATTATCATTATCTCGGTGATAAGTAGCGTTATCACGCTGGCACTTTTCCTGTTACTGAAGTGGACACCTGTGTCACGTTCTTACTTGCTCCGTCGTCCATGGGATGTCCTGTTCTGGGTTGTTATTCTCACCCTCGGCACCATCATCCCCTCCACCTGGCTGGCAGAACAGATACCCTACGAGATGCCTGCAGAGATGGAAGCCATGCTGGCAGACATGATGCACAACCGCTGGGGATACCTGGCCATCGGCATTCTGGCTCCACTGGCCGAGGAAGTGGTTTTTCGTGGTGCTATCCTGCGGACGCTGTTGAAGCTCTTTGACCGCCGCTGGTATTGGGCGGCCATTTTCCTGTCTGCCGTCATATTCGGACTGGTTCACGGTAACGTACAGCAGTTTGTTCATGCTGCACTCATCGGCCTGCTGTTGGGTTGGATGTACTACCGGACCGACAGCATCGTGCCTGGCGTAGTGTTCCACTGGGTCAACAACTCTGCGGCATACGTCATTGCCAACCTCATACCAAACGCCGAAAATGCCGAACTCATCGACATTTTCGGTGGTAACCAGCGCTCGGTATGGATCGCGCTCGGCTGTTCGCTGTGTCTCTTCCTCCCTGCCTTGTTCCAGCTTTACCTGAGGCTGAAGAAGACCAACGATGCTTAATAATAGGTGATGGTGCGTGTCTGTACGACATCACCCAACTGACGCTTGGTCCAGTTGCTGTGACTGTCTGTTTCAAGGATGGTAACATTCGATACAGAAGGACCGTCCTCTTCTCCCGTTTCCTCATCGATGGCATCCATGCCGGTATATTGCGTGGTAATGCTGACCAGCGTGCCGTTGCTGTTGTAGTTGTAGGTTGTGATGTCACCTCCGTCGAGATACGGCTGGTCGGTGATGGTGGCAATACGCCCCTGAGCATCAAACTCAAAGGTGATGGACAAGTCTTCTAACGGATCATATTTGCCCTTGATCATACGTCCCTGTCCATCACGCTTCACGCCACCAGGGAACAGAGAGCTGAGCCCCTTTCCATCGACCTTGATCCACTTGCCGTTCTGATCGAAGGTACGCTTCACCTTGTAGTCGCCCGACTTGAAGACGAACTCCTTGACAGGACCACGTAACTCGAAGATAGCCAGGTCACCCTTAACGACATCCTCTTCTGTCCCGGACACTTCTTCTGCAGGCTCTTCTTCGTCAGGAGTTGCGACAGAAGGCACAGCGGCTACAGTATCGAAGCCCTTGGCTGTGAAGAGCTGTCTGGCATCATCTGTCAGATACCCCTCAATCTCAGAGAGTGGGATGATACATTCACCCGTAAAGTGACTGCCGATAGGCCACAGTAGCTTGACACCTTCAGCACAGGGAGAGAGGTAGTAGCCCTCCTCCAGGAAGACCTGTTCGCGCTGTTCACTGTCGGCATACTGCATGACAAGCTCCTTGAGCCTGTCTTCAGAAATGAAGATCATCTCGCTCTGTTCCATGACATGACCATCCTTCAGACGTACCACCAAGTCGTATTCATGAGGTCCGCCATTGCCGTAGATGCCGTCTGCCACGTGGAACACGACACACTCCTTGTTCTGGTATTCCTGTTCGATAAGCAGGTCAAACTGTGTCGTACCATATTCGTCCTTGCCTATAGCCTCCTTGAACAACTCCACGAAGTTGTCGGCCACCTGCTGCAGGGTTTCACCAATAGGTTCACCCAGCTCCTTAGCCATCTGCGATTTGCTGATAATCAGCCGAATGGCCGTCTCCACCTGTGGATAGTCACCCTGCGGAACATCAAACTTAACCGTAATGCCTGACGGGGAACCCCACGACGTGAAGGCAACGTCAGTCCGCTCATAGGTAACAAACTCTATGGGTTTGTCCTTATTTAGCAGTTTCGGCAGGAAGAACCATGCCAACACACCCAATACGATGACGCAGAAAAAAGCTACGATTCCTACGCCACAGCCTATTCCCAGTAAACCTTTGTGATTCTTAAGCCATTCCATCATATTCCTAACATTTTTCAAGTATTATGTTTTAGATATTGTGTAATCGGCGACAAAGGTAATGAATTTTAGTGAAAAGTGAAAAGTGAAAAGTGAAAAATTCACTCACGCTCGAAAAAACTCTCAACTCTTAACTCTCAACTCTCAACTTTTTTGTACCTTTGGTCTTTAGCCTTAGGTAGGCTGCGCCTCGGAAATGAAAATAAATCTTTATTTATTTTGCATTTCGCTCGGTTTGCACTACCTTTGCACGCAAAAAAGGAAAAGGATGAAGAAACTGTATATAGAGACCTACGGATGCCAGATGAATGTGGCCGACTCGGAGGTGGTTGCCAGCGTGATGCAGATGGCTGGCTACGAGACGACAAATAACATAGACGAGGCGGATGCCGTGTTTCTCAATACATGTTCTGTACGCGACAATGCCGAACAGAAAATTATTCACCGGCTTGAAGCGCTGAAAGGTGAAAAGACAAGAAGACTGAAGGGTAAAAAAGGTGCTTCTAATCTCATCATCGGCGTACTGGGTTGTATGGCAGAACGAGTACAGCAGGACTTGTTGGAGCGTTATGGTGCAGACTTGGTGGCAGGACCTGACGCCTACCTTTCTCTGCCAGACCTGACGGCACAGGCAGAGTTGGGCCATAAGGCTATTAATGTAGAGCTTTCGACAAGAGAGACCTATAGGGACGTCGTGCCACAGCGTATTGGTATGGGACACAAAATCGGAGGTTTTGTGAGTATCATGCGTGGCTGCAACAACTTCTGCCACTACTGCATAGTACCCTATACCAGAGGACGTGAGCGTAGCCGTGACCTGGAGAGCATATTGAAAGAAGTGCGCGACCTCCGAGACCGTGGGTTTAAGGAGGTGACGCTGCTGGGACAGAACGTGAACTCGTATAGAAGCCTCTCTCCCCGCCCTCTCCAAAAGGAGACGGAGCTGAAGTTTCCCGAGTTACTTAGGCTGGTGGCTGAGGAGGCTCCAGAGATGCGTATCCGTTTCACGACGAGTCATCCGAAGGATATGAGCGATGAGACTCTGAGGGTGATTGCCGAGGTGCCAAATGTCTGTAAGCACATCCATCTGCCTGTGCAAAGCGGCAGCAACAGAATATTGAAACTGATGAACCGTAAATACACGCGGGAGTGGTATTTGGACCGAGTGGATGCCATACGGCGTATCGTGCCTGACTGCGGCCTCTCGACGGATATCTTCGTGGGCTACAGCTCTGAAACGGAGGAAGACCACCAGCTGTCACTCTCGCTGATGCGTGAGGTAGGTTACGACTCCGCCTTTATGTTCAAATACTCGGAAAGACCTGGCACGTATGCCTCGAAACACCTACCCGACGATGTTCCAGAGGAAGAGAAAATCCGTAGGCTGAACGAACTCATTGCCCTCCAGACGGAGATTTCTGCTCGGCAGAACAAGAAAGACGAGGGCAAGGAGTTTGACGTGCTTGTGGAAGGCTTTTCCAAGCGCTCCCGCGAACAGTTGTGTGGACGGACGGAACAAAACAAGATGGTGGTGTTCGACAAAGGCAATCACCATATCGGAGAAACGGTACGTGTCAAGATAACAGGAAGTACCAGTGCTACGCTACTGGGAGAACTAATAGACCAATGAAGTATGAGAGAATTCCTTAACGTACTCAGGCGGTTCATTCCACCCTACAAGAAATACCTGGTGCTGTCGGTAGTGTTTAACATATTGTCGGCGGTGCTCAATATATTCTCGTTTGCAACACTGATACCCATGCTTGACATTTTGTTCAAGACGGGTGACACACAGGCGGCAACGGAACTGATGGAATGGGACTGGCAGCAGGCATCCACAGTATTGATGAACAACATGAACTACTATGTGAACCTGCTCATAAACGATGTCGGACCAACGACGACGCTGCTTATCATAGGACTGGTCCTGGCCGTTATGACTGCACTGAAGACTGGCGCCTACTTCCTGTCGTCTGCAACTATTATCCCCATCAGGACCGGTGTGGTTCGCGATATTCGCAACCAGTTGTACAAGAAGATAACGTCGCTGCCGCTGGGATTCTTCTCCGAAGAACGCAAGGGAGACATCATTGCCCGAATGAGCGGTGACGTGCAGGAGGTGGAGAATTCTATCATGTCGAGTCTTGACATGCTGTTCAAGAATCCCATACTCATACTGGTTTATTTCTCTACGCTACTCTTCGTGTCATGGGAATTGACACTGTTCACCATCATCTTCGTACCAATCTTCGGATGGTTTATGGGACTGGTGGGTCGTAAACTGAAACAGAAGAGTATCAAGGCGCAGGCTTTGTGGAGCGACACCATGAGTCAGGTGGAGGAGACGCTTGGCGGCCTGCGTATCATCAAGGCCTTCTGTGCCGAAGATACGATGAACAGGCGTTTTGACCGTGTGAACAGTAACTATCGCAACGATATCATGAAGGTGAACATCCGTCAGTCGATGGCTCACCCGATGAGTGAGTTCCTGGGAACGCTGATGATTGTCATTGTGTTGTGGTTTGGCGGCATACTTGTGCTGAATACGCAGACGATTACCGGTCCGTCGTTTATCTATTATATGGTGATTCTCTACTCCATCATACAACCGCTGAAGGAGTTTTCGAAGGCTGGTTATAACATCCCCAAGGGTTTGGCATCAATGGAGCGAATAGACAAAATACTAAAAGCGGAAAACAACATCAAGGAACCGGAAATCCCCAAGCACATAGCCAGCTTCGAGCATCAGATAGAGTTCAGGCATGTATGGTTTGGATATCGGGCTAACGAAGAAAATGAGATCCAGTGGATACTGAAGGACATCAACCTTGTGATACCCAAGGGAAAGACGATAGCAGTAGTAGGACAGAGCGGAAGTGGAAAGTCAACGCTTGTCGATCTGATACCACGCTACTATGACGTACAGAAAGGTGAGGTACTTATAGACGGTATCAACGTGAAGGAGCTGGGTATCCATGATCTGCGACAGTTAATCGGCAACGTCAATCAAGAGGCCATTCTCTTCAATGACTCGTTCCGTAACAATATTGAGTTTGGAGCTCCCCAGTCGTCTCAAGAGGGGGACACAAATGCACAAAGTGATAAGGAGGCCTCTTCGGGGGCAGTAGGGGAGGCCACCATCGAGGCTGCCCGAATTGCCAATGCCTACGACTTCATCATGGCATCGGAACAACAGTTCGACACGAACATCGGCGACCGTGGCGGACGACTGAGTGGTGGACAGCGCCAGCGTGTCAGTATAGCGCGTGCCATCCTGAAGAACCCGCCTATCCTCATTCTCGACGAAGCCACGTCAGCCCTTGACACCGAAAGCGAGCGACTGGTGCAGGATGCCCTTGAACGACTGATGAAGACACGTACAACGGTAGCCATTGCCCATCGCTTATCAACCATCAAGAATGCTGACGAGATTGTGGTGTTGCATGAGGGGCGTATCGTGGAACGCGGCACACATGACGACCTGCTCAGCAAGGACGGGTATTACAAGAAGCTACACGAGATGCAACAGGTTTAGTATATGAAGACTTTCAGACGACTCGGACTATTGGCACCCCTTGCTGCCACCATCTGCAACCTGCTGATGGTCTATGTAACGTATTTCCTGGCAAGAGTTATCTACTTGATACTTAATTACAGCTACTTCGAACAGGGACTCACTACCGGTCACCTTATGGAAATGCTGATGGGAGGACTGGTGTTCGACACCTCGGCCATATTGGTCACCAATATTCCCTATATCGTGCTGATGCTTCTGCCTTTGCACTACAAGGAGAACAAACCGTATCAGCAGATATGCCGCTGGGTGTTTGTCGTCATCAACGGACTGGCCTTTGCCGTCAACCTCTGCGACACCGTCTATTTCCGCTATACCATGCGACGTACGACGACTACCGTATTCAGCGAGTTTTCCAACGAAGGAAACCTGGGGTCTATCTTCCTGACAGAGGCTCTCCATCATTTTTATCTCATCCTGATCTTTGCGCTGGTGGTCTGGGGTTTATATAAGTTATATGTGAAAACCGGCCTCAAATGGAAAGAGCAGTGCTGGTGGCGTTACGACCTGGTGACGCTCTTGTCGCTGGCAGCTGTGGCACCCTTTGTGGTGGCAGGCATCAGGGGAGGCTTCACCACTGCCGTCCGTCCCATCACCATCAGTAATGCCAACCAGTATGTCAACCGTCCTACAGAGGCGGCACTGGTGCTGAACACTCCCTTCTCACTCTATCGTACCATCGGCAAGGCGGTCTTTGTCGTACCTGACTATTATGGTGACACGAAGGAGATGGAGCGCATATTCTCACCCGTACATATTCCTAACGACAGCGTGCCGATGATGAAAAAGAACGTAGTGGTACTTATCGTCGAGAGTTTTGGACGAGAATACATCGGTGCACTTAACGCTACACTGGAGAACGGCCGGTACAAAGGCTACACCCCTCATGTCGATTCGTTGATTGCCAAGAGCATCACCTTCACCCATTCCTATTGCAACGGCCGAAAGAGCATCGACGGCATGCCCAGCATCCTGTCGAGTATCCCCATGTTCGTAGAACCCTTCTTCCTGACACCAGCTTCCATGAACAAAGTAAGCGGCATAGCTTCGTTGTTGGTGGCAGAAGGTTATCAGACTGCGTTCTTCCACGGTGCCCAGAGAGGGTCTATGGGATTCCAGGCGTTCTCACGAGCCACGGGATTTCAGGAATACTATGGTCGTGAGGACTACAATGACGACAAACGGTTTGGTGGTGATGACGACTTTGACGGCATGTGGGCCATCTGGGACGAGCCGTTCCTGCAGTATTATGCCACGAAGATGTCGGAGATGAAGGAGCCCTTCATGACTGCCGTTTTCACCGCCTCCAGCCATCATCCCTATGTGGTTCCAGAGAAGTACAAGGAGGTGTTCCCGGAAGAGGGCATCATCATGCACAAATGCATCCGTTATACCGATATGGCACTGGGTAAGTTCTTTGAGACTGCCAGCCGACAGCCGTGGTACAACAACACCATCTTTGTGCTGACCAGCGACCATACGAACCTCTCTGATCACGATTACTACCAGACCGATCTCGGCGGCTTCTGTTCACCTATTGTTATCTATGAGCCGGGAAGCGGCCGACAACCGGAGATGATAGACAAGATTGCCCAGCAGATAGACATCCTGCCTACGTTGATGGGAATGCTTCATTATCAAAAGCCCTTCTTTGCCTTTGGTATCGATGTGCTGAATACGCCGGCAGAAGACACCTGGGCCGTGAACTACACCAATGGCATCTATCAATATGTCAAGAACGGCTATGTGCTTCAGTTTGACGGGCAGAAGAGCATCGGCATGTATGCGCTGACCGATTCGCTGATGCACCACAACGTCGTGAACCGTCTGCCACAGCAGCAGACATACGAACGGGAGCTGAAAGCCATCATACAACAGTACATGGAACGAATGACGCAGGATAGACTGGGAGTGGAATGAAGTTCAAGGATATCAATTGGACAAAACCGATTACGAGCCAGTGGCCGCTGATGGTGGCCTATATCGTGTTGGTGGGATGGATTTCCGTTACGAAGAACCCCATTCCACGCTGGATGCTGATCTTCCTTCATGCCTATCTTGTTGCTGCTGTTGTCACGTTGTGCAAGAGCAAAATCGTCAAAGCGTTGGCCTATATCCTTATCTATGTACTCTTCACGACCGAAATAGTACTGGAATGGCTCTTTGGCATGAACATCTCGCCAAACGTGCTCACCCTGCTGGCAGAGACCAACGGTCGTGAGAGCCTGGAGTTCCTGGAGTCGCTTTTCAGCAAGCCCGGCCTTTGGAAGGTGGTGATTTGTCTGGTGGGGGTACTTCTGGTCAATATAATCGCAGAACGGTTCCGCCTGCGTGTCACTGTCTGGCAGATGGGCCGACGTACAAAGATTGTCCTCAAAAGTTTGGCGGCACTTTTGTTGGCAGGAGGTGTCATCTTCAGTTATCACTACGTAAAGCTGCTCCAATGCACCGAGATGAACGAGGTGGATGAGTGGCGCAGCCACATGCGTAATCCTGACGACCTGGTAACCAAGCTATTCGTTTCTATCTACGACATGAGCATCTCTGAAAAGGAGATGGAAAGAGTCATCATGATGGCGGAAGCTGCCGAGGTCACAACACAGTTAGACGACAATGACTCGCTGAATGTGGTATTTGTCATTGGTGAGTCGTATATCCGTGAACATACACCGCTCTATGGCTATCCGCTCCAGACCACGCCCTTCCTTTCCCATGAACAGCAGGAAGGCCGGCTGTTTGTCTTCAAGGATATGGTCAGTCCCTACAATCAGACCACGCGTGTCATCCGTAACCTGTTGAGCTGTAACAGCCTGGGACATGGAGAGGGATGGGCATCGGCTCCGCCATTCACGGCTTTGTTCAAGAAAAACGGCTACTATGTCTCACTCTATGACAACCAGAAGGACTTCGACATGGGCTTTGTGTTTGCCTTTTCCCTGAACACCTATCTCTATCATCCACGTATCGTGGAGTCCTGCTACCATGAGACCAATGACAGTACGTTCGAGTTTGACGGTCAGCTGATAGACTACTATCAGCGGCATACGGCCTCTCAACCTGCCAGTCATCGCCTGGTGATTTTCCATCTATTGGGACAACACATGGGATTCGAATACCGCTGCCCCAAGGACCTTGCACGCTTTACTGCCGACAGCATCGATTTCCGACAGGAACCCTGGCTGACACCACACATGCGTCAGGACATTGCCCACTACGACAATGCCACCCTTTACAACGACCAGGTGATGCAGCAGATCATCGGGCTGTATGCACAGCAGAATACTGTTGTGGTCTATCTCTCCGACCATGGGGAAGAGGTCTTTGACTATCGTGACAATCTGGGACGTGATGACTGGAATATGGGCAGTGATCCCAGACAGGTGCTTCGCTGGCAATACATGGTACCGTTTATGGTATGGTGTTCTGAACGCTATGCCGAACGTCATCCGGACATCATCAGACAGTTGCACCAGGCTATCGGACGTCCGGCGATGCTTGACAATGTCTGTCAGTTGCTGTTCCATCTTTCTGGTATGCAAACACCCTACTATCACAATGACCGTGACGTGCTGTCGCCAGACTATGTCTGTCCGAAGCGCCTGATCAACGAACATTTAGACTGCGACAGCATCCTATAGCCAACATTTTTATTTTTTTATTCTTTTATTTTTTTATTCTTTTGTATCTTTGCACCATTATTGTTATAGAAGATGAAAGAAAAGCTGAAATTGTTCCTGACCGACCAGCGTACCTTGCTATGGCTCTGGGTCATCATTGCCGTCACCGGCATGACACGCTTCGGGCATGGTAGGGAGAACAATTTCCTGGTTTTCAAGTCTGTGTATTGGCATGTGGTCGAAAAGCTGCCGCTCTATGTCGAGTACCCTGCGGAGTATTTCGACATGAACCACTACGGTCCCACGTTCTCACTGGTGATAGCGCCTTTTGCCATTCCCCCAACATGGATTGGCATGCTCCTGTGGCTGGTGGCCCTGACGCTGTTCCTCTATCTGGCAGTCAGGCATAACGTGTTTACCAAGTACCAACAGGTCTTTATCTTCTGGTTCTGTGCCCACGAACTGCTCAATGGTATTCAGATGCAGCAGTTCAACATCGCCATCGCGGCTATTATCCTGCTGAGCTATTATTTCATCTGTAAGGAGAAAGACTTCTGGGCGGCCTTCCTCATCGTGCTCGGCACGCTGGTCAAGATCTACGGCATCGTCGGTCTGGCTTTCTTCTTCTTTTCTAAGCATAAGGGGAAGTTCGTTGGAAGCCTTGCCTTCTGGACAATTCTGCTCTTTGTGGCTCCTATGCTGATATCCGGTCCTGAATACATCGTCGGTCAGTACCACGACTGGTTTGTCACTACCGTCGAGAAGAACAACGAGAACCTGCTGGCCCTCAGCCAGAACATTTCGCTGCTTGGCCTCGTTCGCAAGGCGACAGGCGGCGCAGCCTATTCCGACCTGTGGCTCATCATTCCAGGTCTTGTAGCCTTTGCCTTGCCGTACCTGCGTATCAGGCAATATAGCAACGAGGCTTTCCGCCAGACGCTGCTGGCTTCTGTGCTGATGTTCACCGTGCTTTTCAGTACTGGTTCCGAAAACAGCAGTTATATCATTGCCGTCGTCGGTGTGGCTGTCTGGTTTACGGCTGCACCCTGGAAACGCAGCAAGTGGGATGTCGCCCTGATGATTTACGTGTTCCTCTTCTGTACGATGGCTCATTCGGACCTGATGCCCAAGCCGTTCCGTGAAGAATGGGTGAAGCCCTACGCTCTCAAGGCATTGCCTGTAGTGTTGGTTTGGCTGAAACTATGTTATGAGATATGCACCAAAGACTATGAAGAAAAAAACTGTCCTGCTGAGCTTTGACTTCGAGGAGTTCGACGTTCCTCGCGAACATGGCGTCTCTATTCCGATGGATGAGAGCATGAGCGTCTCAAGTGAAGGAGCTGCCCGCGTGCTGGACTGCCTGAAGCAACATGATGTACGTGCTACCTTCTTCTGCACGGCGAACTTTGCCCAGAACGCGCCCGACATCATGCGTCGCATCGTTGACGAAGGCCATGAGGTGGCCTCTCACGGCTGTGACCACTGGCAGCCCAAGGAGAGCGACGTCAAGCTCTCGAAACAGATACTGGAAGACCTCACGGGCAAACCCGTACAAGGTTATCGCCAGCCGCGTATGTTCCCTGTGTCGAACAGCGTCCTGCAAGAGGCCGGTTATACCTATAACTCCTCGCTGAATCCCGCTTTTATCCCTGGCCGATACATGCACCTGAGCGATCCTCGTACTCCTTTCCAACAAGGAGGACTGGTACAGGTGCCGGCTTCAGTGACCCCCTGGGTTCGCTTTCCCTTGTTCTGGCTGTCGTTGCACCACCTGCCCCAGTGGCTGTATATGACTTTAGCCAAGCGCGTGTTGAACCATGACGGATTGTTCGTCACCTATTTCCATCCCTGGGAGTTCTCTGATCGGACACCAGAGCCCAAGTATAGGCTGCCGTTTGTGGTACGCAGACACTGTGGACAACCTATGGTGGAAAGGCTGAACAACGTCATCAGCCGCCTCAAGGCTGAACATGCCACGTTCTCCACGTTCACAGCGTATCTTAACGACCGTATAACCTCCAACCCCTAACTCCTACACTCCTTCACTCCTACACTCCTTCACTTCTTCACTCCTACACTCCTAAAATATCACTTATGAAGACAACCACCATACTCGTCCCCTGCTATAATGAAGAGGCCTCACTGCCACAGTTGCATGAGGCACTGTCAGCACTGATGAATCAGGAGAAACAATATCTCTGGGAGGTGCTGCTCATCAATGACGGAAGTAAGGATCACACCATTGACATCATCCGACAGCTGCACGAGCAGGACTCACGCATCGGCTTCATAAACCTGTCGCGTAACTTCGGCAAGGAAGCAGCCATGCTGGCAGGCTTCGACTATGCCAAGGGAGACTGCGTCGTCATCATGGATGCCGACTTGCAACATCCGCCGACGGTCATTCCCGATATGCTGAAGGAGTGGGAGAACGGATACGACGATGTCTATGCCAAACGGACGACACGCGGCAAGGAGCCTTGGCTGCGTAAGATGCTCACGCTGTGCTATTATCGGATGCTGCAGCGTATGTCGGACATAGAGATATTGCCTAATGTGGGTGACTTCCGGCTGCTTGACCACAAATGTGTGGAAGCCCTGCGTCAGCTGCGTGAGACACAGCGTTACACCAAGGGAATGTATTGCTGGATAGGATTCAGAAAGAAAGAGATTCTCTTCGAACAGGGCGATCGTCAGCAGGGACAGTCGTCGTTCAATCTCTGGAAACTGCTGAAACTGTCGATGGAGGGCATCACCTCCTACACCACCTCACCATTGCGTATCTCCACCATCCTCGGACTCCTGTCGTCTCTGCTGGCCTTCGTCTATATGTGCTATGTCCTTGTCGATACGCTGGTATTCGGAGAACCCGTCAGGGGCTATCCTACCATCATGGTTACAGTATTGTTCCTGGGAGGTGCACAACTGCTCTCACTGGGTATCATCGGAGAATACCTCGGACGCATCTTCCACGAGAGCAAGCATCGGCCTGTCTATCTCGTAGCAGAGCACGAACCGCCCACTAACCTCTAACCCCTAACTTATCACTTCCCCACAGTGCCGTAGCTCTTTCGAAGTCTTCGGGGGTGTCCAGCTCGTATGAGAAGTAGTCGGTGGTATCTACGACCTTGAAGGAGTAGCCTTGTGGGATGAGACGTTCGAAAGCTCTTTCGTAGAAAATGTCAATAAGACCCTCCTGCTCAATCATCACGTCCAACTCGCGGAACAGGGCCTCGCTGTAGGCTGCCGTCATCTTCTCAATGCCGACACTCTCGCCCAAAGCCAGCTGTGGAGAACAAACCTTGCTGATCTCAACGACACGCATATTGTCGTCAACAATCACCTTGATCTCTTCCTCACCCAGTTCGTGACGGTTCAATGCCAGTGCCGTCTCGTCTTGTGACGCTACGGTCTCCACCGTCTTGGGGTCACAGAGAATGTCGCTGTCCATGAGCAGGAACTCCTTGCCGCGAACCACCTGTCCAGCCATCCAGAGTGAATAGATATTATTGTTGTGCTCGTAGTCGGCATTATGCAGGAAGTGGATGGTCATCTGCGGATAGTTAGCAGTGAGGAACTCGCGGATCATCTCACCGCGATAACCCGTCACCACAACCAGCTCACTGATACCCGTAGCCGCCATTGCATCTACCGTACGTTGAAGCAACGTACGATCGCCTACCTTCAGTAGGCACTTCGGCATCGTGTCGGTCAATGGGCGAAGCCGCTTTGCCATGCCTGCTGCCAATATTACTCCAATCATCGCAGAAGCAGATTATTCACCTTTACCAATTACCTTCAGAATCGTATCAACAACGGTCTGCGTCTGTTCCTTACGACCCAGCGTGATACGCAGGCACGACTCCAGACCTTTGTCACCCATAAACTTAATCTTGTAGTTCTGGATCTTCAGTGCCTCCATCAGCTTGTCCTTGATCTCAATGGGGTACTTGATGAGGATGAAGTTGGCCACCGACTTATACACCTTAAAGCCGGGCAGCCCGTTCAGCTCGCGCTTGTACAGCTGTCGGCCCCACTCCATGTCGTCGGCCACCTGACGGTAATGCTCGTCACTGTCGAGGGCGGCTAATGCCACTGCCTCAGAGAAACGGTTGTAACCCAGGTACTTGTTGACATAACTCGTGAACTGGTCATGCCCCTTGCCAATGAAGCCGAAGCCGCAGCGCAGACCAGGCAGACCATAGAATTTAGACAGTGTGCGTGAGATAATCAGGTTGTTGTACTTCTCCACCAACGGGGCGATATAGGCCGTGTCCGTAGTGATGAAGCTGGCGTATGCCTCGTCGATGAGCACCATCGTGTCCTCTGGGATATTCTCCATGATACGACCAATCTCTTCTGGTGTCAGTCCGTTGCCGGTGGGGTTGTTGGGCGATGCCAGAAGCAGCATACGAGGATGCACACGGTTCGTATATTCAATGACCTCTTCCACGTCATAAGCGAAGGTGTCGTCTTTCTCATGCAGGGGATACATCTCAAACTCACCGCCACACTCACTGGCTACGCGGTTATAGTACCACCAGGAGAATTCAGGAATCAGGATGGTCTTGTTGTTCCCGACAGTCAGAAAGTAGTGGATAGCATTCTTCAGCATGTCCTCGCCACCGTAGGTCAGCAGCACCTGTTCCTCAGGAACACCGTATATCTCACTGATGCGGACAGAGATGACGCTCTTCTTGCCCTGGTCGTAGATGCGGGTATAAAAACAAAGGTCCTTAGGATTGAAATTCTTAATAGCCTCAACCACCTTCTGGCTGGGTTCAAAATTAAACTCGTTTCTATCGAGAAAATTCATTTCTTGTTGCATAATTGCCGTTTTGATTTGTTATTTGGGCGACAAAGGTACGAATAAGAGAGGAAAAAACCAAATAAATTTGTTTTTTTTCAAGCTTACATCAATGCATCAACCGTCATCTTCTTGTCCGATTTACGGTAGGCCATGCCAGTAAAGACAGCTATCAGCTGCTGGTGTTGATTGTATATCTTCACCTCACAATAGGGAATCTTATGATGGTTGATTGTCTCGATGGCTTCAGCATACAGGGTGTCGCCCTCGAAAGCCGACTGTGAGAACGTGATGCTGCTCTGAATGCCAAAGGTCAGCAGTCCATGACTGTTGGTGACTGCGGCAAATGCCAGGTCAGCCAGTGTGAACAGGGCACCACCCTGACACACGTTGCCACCGTTGAGGTGATTCTTGTCAACCGTCATTTCCGCACGGGCATATCCCTCGCGAATCTCTGTCAGCTGCATGCCGTTAACGGCAGCAAAACGGTCGTTTTTGTTAAGTAAGTCCTTTAGTGTCATTTCCTATCTATTTCTGAATGCAAAGGTACGAAAAATTACAATAATCTCCAAGCCTTCAGGCATTTTACTTGCAATTAATTTGGCGGTTTACGTGAAAGTTCGTGTTTTTGCCAATGATTACACAACGACGCTCGTCTCTTTTAAATGAATAATTTTGCAATCTTCCATTTGCAGTTCTTTTTATGGTGTGTTTATATTCCTCTCTCAGCCCAATCACCTCTATCCAGATTCCGATATCCGATGGCTTCGGCGATATGCTGTGACTGTACTTTCTCGCTACCTTCGAGGTCAGCGATGGTGCGGGCAACTTTGAGGATACGACTGTAGGCACGGGCAGAGAGCTTCAGGCGTTCCATCGCCATGCGGAGCATATCCAGGCTGGCGGCATCGGGTTCGGCAAATTGGTGGAGCTGGCGTTCCGTCATTTGGGCGTTGCAATAGACCCTCCCCAGCCCTCCCTGTTTAGGGAGGGAGCTGAAGCGCTCCGTCTGGATGTTACGGGCACGGATGACGCGCTCACGAATCTTCTCGCTGGGTTCTCCAGGCTGCATTTGCGACAATTGGGCAAATGGCACAGCCTGTATTTCACAATGTATGTCGATGCGGTCGAGTAGGGGACCGCTGATCTTGTTCATGTAACGCTGTATCTGACCGGGCGTGCAGACGCAGTGGTGCGTGGTGTCGCCGTAATAACCGCAGGGACAGGGATTCATCGAAGCCACAAGCATGAACGAGCAAGGGTACTCCACGCTGTATTTCGCCCTGCTGATGGTTATTTTGCGGTCTTCCAACGGCTGGCGCAATACTTCGAGGACGCTACGGTTCAGCTCTGGCATCTCGTCGAGAAAGAGGACGCCATTATGGGCCAGACTGATTTCACCTGGCTGTGGATTGTTGCCGCCGCCCACCAGTGCCAC
>CAJOQT010000090.1 GCA_905236875.1 uncultured Prevotella sp.
GAAGCTGGGGGATTCGAACCCCCGGTACGGTAACCCGCACGGCAGTTTAGCAAACTGCTGGTTTCAGCCACTCACCCAAACTTCCTTCCCGGTATGTTACCGTAGCATCTTCTCTCAAATGCGGTGCAAAGGTAATGCTTTTATCTGATACCTCCAAATTTTTTTGCACTTATTTTTCAAAAAACTTCTTATGTGCCCCATTCTCGCCCTACTCCAACTTATCCAAACAAAGCACGAAGGGCTTCTTCGACCTTGCGGACGGGTACCAGTTCGATGTTGAACTTCTTACGGTTCAATCCAGAGAGGTTGTACTTCGGAATGATGATATGATCAAAGCCCAGTTTTTCGGCTTCTGCAATGCGCTGTTCGATACGGGCAACAGGACGAACCTCGCCCGACAATCCCACCTCACCGCACATGCACCATCCGCTCTCAATGGGGGTATCAACGTTGCTTGACAATACAGCGGCAATGACGCTCAGGTCCATCGCCATGTCTGTGACACGCAATCCGCCGGCAATGTTCAGGAACACGTCCTTCTGCATCAGCTTGAAACCAACGCGTTTCTCGAGCACGGCCAGCAACATGTTCAGGCGACGCTGGTCGAAACCTGTGGCAGAACGCTGTGGCGTGCCGTAGGCAGCACTACTGACCAATGCCTGTGTCTCGACAAGAAACGGACGGACACCTTCAATAGCACTGGAGATGGCTACACCCGACAGTCCGTCATGGTCTTCGGTAAGCAGCAGTTCCGAAGGATTCGACACTTGCCGGAGACCTGTCTGCTGCATCTCGTAGATGCCTAATTCCGAAGTGCTGCCAAAGCGATTCTTGATGCTTCGTAATATGCGATACATATAGTGCTGATCGCCTTCGAACTGGATAACCGTATCGACGATGTGCTCCAGAATCTTCGGCCCAGCCAGCGTACCTTCTTTCGTGATATGTCCGATGAGAATAACGGGGATGCTGCTGCTCTTGGCAAAGCGCAACAAAGCCGAGGCACACTCGCGCACCTGACTAACGCTGCCGGCTGATGACTCGACCTCTTCGGTAGAGATGGTCTGGATGGAGTCAACGACCACCAGTTCTGGCTGTACCTCCTTGATATGTTCGAAGATGGCTTCCAACGAGTTCTCACAGAGGATGAGGAAGCCTCCCTCATCCCCCTCCAAATAGAGGGGATTTATACGCTCGGCGCGCATCTTCAGCTGGTGGGCACTTTCCTCTCCGCTGATGTAGAGCACTCGTTTGGCTCCATCGGGTGACGCAGACAGGTTGAGCATAGTCTGCAACAAGAGGGTCGATTTACCAATGCCAGGTTCACCGCCTAAAAGCACGATGCTACCTGGAACCAAACCACCCCCCAGCACACGGTTCAGTTCCGCATCGTGCATGTCGATGCGCGGGTCGTCGTGGGCAGAGATGTCCTTCAACCTCAATACTTTTGCGGCATTAGCTGCAAGGAACTGTGTAGAGCCATTCCTACCTACCTCCCCCGACCTTATTGAAGAAGTAGAGGCCACCTTGATCTCCTTGAATGTGTTCCACTGTCCGCAGCTGGGACACTTGCCAATCCACTTCGATGATTCTTGTCCGCAGTTATCGCAGACGTATGCAATCTTGTCTTTTGCCATTGTCTTCAAAATCTTATTTATCTTGCAAATTTATGGAAAATCTGGCATAGTATCATCCTTATTACTGTTAATTCTTGCAAATGCACCCTAACTTCTCCTTGTCGGCAGGTGGTGAAAATGAAGAATTCTTTGTAACTTTACAGCGTCAAACCAATAACATTGACATGATTAGCAAGGCACAACAGAAACTGATTCGCTCATTGGAGCTGAAGAAATACAGGCAGCGCGAAGGACTCTTCGTCGCTGAGGGACCGAAGGTGGTAGGCGACCTGCTGGATGCGGGATTCGAGGCACAGGAGATTTTCCGTGACGATCTGCAACATGTCAGTTTCCTGCAACATCCGCAGGGTGTACTCGGTGTATTCAAGATTCCGGCAATGACGTTCACCGCACCAAAGGCATCATCGCTTGCCCTTGCCCTCGACGGCATACAGGATCCAGGCAACCTGGGTACCATCATTCGCATAGCCGACTGGTTTGGCATAGGTACGATCTATTGTAGTCCCGATACGGCTGACGCATGGGCACCGAAGGTGGTACAGGCAACAATGGGAAGCATCGCACGCGTACATATTTTTTATACTGACTTAGAGAAGTTGTTGGATGAAGCAATAGCCAAGGACATTTCCGTCTATGGTACCCTGCTTGACGGGGAGAATATCTATGAACAGGAATTGTCGGAAGGTGGCATCATCGTCATGGGCAACGAGGGTAACGGCATTTCTGCACCATTACGCGAACGTATTACCAGGCGCCTGCTCATTCCAGACTTCCACGAAGGACCAACCGCTGACAGCCTGAACGTAGCGATAGCAACTGCCATCACCTGTTCGGAATTCAGGAGGAGAAGGATTTCCTAACTTTGAATTATAAATTGTTTCAGTTCCTCATAGATACGCTGGACAGGTAGCCCCATGACATTGAAGTAACTGCCGTTGAGTCCCGTCACACCGATATAGCCAATCCATTCCTGTATGCCGTAGGCACCCGCCTTGTCCATTGGCTGGTACGTATTCACATAATAGTTGATTTCCTCATCCGAGAGAGTCTTGAACGTCACATCAGTCTTGACGCTGAACGATCGTTGCTGTTGTTTCGTTGTCAGGCAGACACCCGTAATAACCTGATGTGTACGTCCACTTAACAGCCGGAGCATACGCCACGCATCGGCAGTGTCGGATGGTTTTCCTAACACCTCCTGACCGCAGATGACCACCGTGTCAGCAGTAATTACCAGATCGCGAGGCTGCATAAACGTTTTGTAGGCAACCGCTTTCTCCTCGGCAATATATTGTGCCGTCTGTTCAACAGGCAGGTTATCGGGATAACTCTCGCTGATGTCTGGCAGCACCTGTACTTCGAAGGGGATGCCCAGTCTGCCCAACATCTCACGACGTCGCGGCGAGTTGCTGGCCAGGATGATATGGAAACGGCTTAAATTCTCAAGCATCATTCTCAATTCTCAAAACCTCAATTCTCAAACCTCAAAGCCAATTACCATCCGAACGCTTTGGCATTGTGCATCCACTTGCCTTGTGCCCGAAGGACTTGTTCGATAACATCCCGTCCGCAGCCCTCACCGCCTCGGCAATGACTGACATACAGCGAAATTTCCTTGATGTCGGAACAGGCGTCGGAAGGACAGACAGGACAACCGACGAGCTGCATGATTTCGTAGTCGGGCACATCGTCACCCATATACATTACCTCGTCAGGCTGAAGGCCGTACTTCGCCATAAACTCCTCGTAGGTCTTTACCTTGACAGCACAACCCATGTAAATATCCTCTACTCCCAGACGCTCGTAACGCAAACGTACACTCTCTGTCGTGCCGCCTGTCAGGATGACGATGCGAAGTCCCAGCTTCATCGCCAACTGTATGGCATACCCGTCCTTGATATTCACTGTGCGCATCGGCTCACCATTTGGGTGCAGCGAGATGGTTTCCGCACTCAATACGCCGTCAACGTCGAAGATGATGGCGCGTATCTTCTTTAAATCGTAGTTAACCACCTTTATTATTTTACTATTTAACGATTATACTATTTGACGATTTACGATTGTTCCATTGACCTCTCGTGAATGCTCTTCGACATCAGGTCGTAAATCTCCTTCATGCGTCCCTCAAGCATTTGGCTCTGCATCGAGATGATATTCTCATCGTAGCGTACAGCGGGTCCCGTCTGTGCCTCACGAGGCGACATGTCATAAAGAACCTTTTTTGTCGTCTCGTCGATGAGCGGAATCAGGTTAATAAACGGAATGCCGTGTTGTTCCAGCAGCTTATAAGCCAGATCGTAGCAGTGGTTCACGAAGTTGCAGGCAAAGACGGCACTCAGGTGCAGGTATTTCCGGTCGGCTGACGACATCAATGTCATCTTTTCTGTTATACCGAACATGAAGAACCACAGGTCAGTCTCGGTTTCTTTATCGCTGGCTTCGAGAAAACAGGGTACATCTTCAAAATAGACATCACGATTCTTGGAGAAAGTCTGCAAGGGATAAAACACCCCATAGCGGCGGGCATACCCCTTGAACACATCCATCGGCAACGAGCCGGATGTATGCACGAAGATGGCTTTTTCACGTCCCTTGCACAACTCCGGCAACAGCTGCGGCAACACGTCGTCCTTCACCGCGCAGAAATAATAATCGGCATCAGTCACCACTTTTGAAAGGTCAGTCACCGCCTCACATCCCAGCTTCGAAGCCAAAGCACTGGCCGACTCCATCGTGCGGCTATATACCTGTGCAATATGGTAAAAACTTTTCAGGGCTTTTCCCAAATGGGTGGCAACATTACCAGCTCCAATCAATACAACCTTATCCATTGAACTTATTCAGATGCACGTTCTCCCACTTCAGTTTGTCCTCGTTCTGGGGCTTGCGCTCGTCGGCCTTGTGTCCGACAGCCAACACACAGAGCACATTCAGGTTCTCTGGAATATCGAGGATGCCACGAATCACGATATCGGCACTCGTTCCGTCGGCCAGTCCGCGTCCACGCATCTGCACCCAGCACGAACCAAGCCCCAACTCCTCTGCCTGATACTGCATGGAGATGGCGGCAATAGAACCATCCTCTACCCAGCAGTCGTTCTGCATCGGGTCGCCCAGAACTACGATAGCCAACGGCGCCCCCTTCATAAACTGCGAGCCAAGATCCTTGGCATCGCTCAATTTCTCGATGTCCAGTGGATCATCAACCACAACAAACTGCCAGGCACGCTGACTTTTTGAGGTGGGAGCCATCAGACCTGCGCGCATAATCAGCTTAACATCTTCCGCGTCAATCTCCTCTGTCGTAAACTTACGATGCGAGCGACGCAACTGTACCAAATCCTTAAAATCTGTCATATCTTTATAATGCTTAATTCACAATCTTTAATGTTTAATCTTTAATGTTTAATGTCAGAAGTTCCTCCGGCCGACTTATAAATGTCGTTGCACCATGGGCTTCGAGAAACGAACGGTCGCGAAATCCCCAAAGCACGGAGATGCAAGGCAGACCACTGCTACGTGCCGTCTCAATATCCACGTCGCTGTCTCCGACATAGTACACCCTACTCTGAAGCATCTCCTGGTTGGAAACTTTTTCGCAGGGTAGTTGTACCTCTAACCTTCGCAGTGCCTCAAGTACCGTATCGGGAGCGGGCTTCTTACGGATGCCCTCAGTCTCATTCTCACCGATAGCTACTTCGATCATCGGGAAGAAGTGACGGACGAGTTCCTTTGTTGCCGTCATGAACTTATTGCTGACTACAGCCAGTTTACAGCCACGAGCCTTCAGTTCGTTAAGTGTTTCAACGATACCGTCGTATGGACGGGTGCAGTCGAGTGAGTGTTCCAAGTAATATTTCCGGAAGGTGTCCAGGACATCCTCGAACACTGCATCTGGCGTGCCATTGGGTACCGCACGCTGTATGAGCATACATACACCGTTGCCTACGAAGTTACGCACGTCTTCCGTCGAATGTTCTGGCAGACCGTGGGCACGCAATGCATAATTGGTAGCCGCTGCCAAGTCGTCGAGTGTGTCGAGCAGCGTCCCGTCAAGGTCGAAAATATATGTTATTGGACTATTTGACAATTTCACTATTTGACTATTTAAGATATAACCTTTTAACGTTTACTCCGTGTAATCATCGTACGAACCTTATTATTATATTTGGTGGCGGCAAGCAGCTGCTCTATGGTGATGTGCATGCGCCACTGCCAGCGGTTATAGGGATCGCTTGGAACATTGATACGCTCC
>CAJOQT010000091.1 GCA_905236875.1 uncultured Prevotella sp.
GAGTGTAGAGCCTTTGTTCTGCCGTTAGCTATCATAGCCTGTATTAAAGAGCCTGTTTTCCGAAACTAGTACACACCAGAACCGTTTGTATTTTTGCCTTTTCCTTGTCGTTTGCCCTTTTGCTGTATCTCTGACACTCAAAGATAGTGATAATTGAGAGAAATGCAAAATATCATTTATTTCCATTTCCGAGATACGTCCTATCTTCGGCGAAGTCAATAAATGATGCAAGTTTTTTGTAGAAATGTTTGGTTAGAAAGAAAAAAATCCATATCTTTGCAAACGGATGTTTTGAACATCATGGATCATCAAAAATAACAAAACTAAAACAATTAAGATTAAGAAACAGACAGTATTGTAATAATATGGGAGGTTTGTTGGCACAGGGTGTCTCACTTCCAAAAGGGAAATCGACAACGTATTTACTAACCAAAACTGAAATGCGCGTCATTCCCGTTCGTACTTTTTGATAACTTGAGCTTTCTGCTCTTGTTCTCTCGATTCAGAATACCGCCAATATTCACAACATGTGAGCAAGCTGTTCAGAAGGTTCTCGTCCGTAAGGGCGTGAACTATTCTTGCTTGTTTATGTTGTATGGTCACTTGGCGGTAACCAGGAATCGAGAATAAGCATCGGATGGTTGCACGCCTTTTCTTATTCTCCAATAATTATATGAATAAACAAACGTTTTTAATCACAGCATTAATATGCCTGTTGTCTTTAATGTGGGTAGGTCAGATGACAGCTCAGACGCTTGTGCTCCACCACGCTGACGGAACAACTACAGATGTGGAACTCTACACCAGACCCCAGGTAAAATTCCAAAATAACAAGGTAATTATTACTTCTACTGTGCTCAACATGGAGTATCCCCAAAATAACATATTGCGTTTTACTTATAAAGGTGGGGCTTTGGGCATCAGTAACCCTAGTAGTAAAGCTAATTTTTCGCAGGAAGACGGTCAACTAGTATTTCATGGAATCAAACCGGGAGATAAGATTGCTATATATACAACCAGTGGCATCCGTGTTCCTGTTACTATTATTCGTAGTGGTGAAACTGCTACGCTTCCTATTAGTGCTATTCCTTCGGGAGTGTATATGCTTAATGTCAACGGTCGAACTTCTAAATTCACGAAACGATGAAACGCCTATACCTTATATTATTGTTAGCTGCTGTAACGTTCAGCGGCATGGCTCAAACAATTGGAGATGCATTCTATATCTACCGCAACGATGGAGAGTTTAATGCCTTTTTCCGTGATGAGGTACTGAGTGTTGAGTATTCTTACGAGGATGCCAATGGTAATACTTTCGATGAGATTGTTACACAAATTGTTAACACAACTGACAGCATCTACAAGATTCCATTGGCAGCTATAGACAGCATATCGTTTGTACAGCCAAAGACGAAATATACCAGTAATGTTGTTCGTATGGAACCGTTGCTTCCTTATATTTTATCTGTTAATGGTCTAACGCTGAATCTTTCATCCAGTATGCCGCCCAACTTGATGCCTAATGTAGGTGATGTACTTTTGCAAGATACTTATGCTAGCGACAAGTTTCCAGATGGCTTTGCCGGAAGGGTCATTCAGTGTTTCGGACAGCAAATTGTTTGTGAATCAGTATCTTTTGAAGATATCTATGAACAAATTGTATGCTACGGAAGCTATATAGCTGTTAACGATGAAAAAAATGAACATATTCGCTTTGTTCCTCGTAAAGCAACTGGAGGTGTTTCTACAGCAATTAGCATCAATGGGACGGTAGGATCTAACTCATCTGGTCTTTGGGGCTCGATTAATGGTAAACTTGGACTCGAAATACGTTCAACACTCAAGTATAGTATAGGTAAAAGCCCATATTTTGATTTATCCATATCGCCAGACTTACGCATAGCGTTTGAAGCAGGAGTAACTGGGAGCTTTTCAACAAATTTCCTGTCAAATAAAGTGAGTTTGCTATCCATACCGATACCAGATACGCCATTTCTATTAAAACTGAAAGCTGGCCCATCGTTAAAACCATCTGTTAAAGCTTCTGTCACAATTGCTACCGAAGCAGCTCTCGGATATAAATTTGGTGTTAAGTATGAGGATGGAGGTTTTAAGGGTTATGGACAAAACACTTCCAAGTGGTTCTCGAAACCAGTTGTTTCTGGTACTATATCTGGCAGTATTTTTGCTGGTGTACAAACAGAATTTGGTATCTTCATGTATGGTGATTTACTTTCTTTGAGTATTGAGAAAGAAGCAGGCGCAGAGTTCGTCGCTAATTTAACGGATAATTTGCTTAATTCGAATCAGTATGAAGAACTTCAAAATGCACAATTTGATTTAAATCTAAAAGGGTCTGTTGACGTCGTAGCCAAAGCAAAGTTTCTTATTTGGGAAACTAAAGCTGATTGGACATTATTGTCAGGAAAGTACAATTGGAAATCATGGAAATTAGTGCCAAAGTTTCAGAAGCCGGAAGTTCTTGTTAGGAATCCTTCAGAAGTAGTTGTATCTGTAAAGCCATATGAAAACCTCCTTTTCCCTATATCAATAGGTGTTGGCGTATGGGATAGCAATGGAACTCTTCATGATGCACAGTATTGTCCAAACTCTTATTGTGCATATGAGGATTGGGGCTTTTCTCAATATCAAGCAATGTTTTCGGGTATTACGCCAAATCAGAATTATACGGCAAAGCCGTTAGTAAAATTGTTTGGCAAGGAAATAATGGCTACACCGAGTACAGAATTTAAAACAGAAGGCGAAGCTATACCATATTCCGTCCTAAAGAATGGCGTGCTCACCGTCTATTATGACGGCAAGTCGGCTGAACGGGGTGGACAGATCTTTAGTGCAAAACTAAATGGTTCCAGACTTGGAGGAGCCTCCGCAGCAACAAAAGTGGTATTTGATTCTTCGTTTGCTGACTATCAACCTTTCAGTACTGAAAAAATGTTCGACTGTTGCGATAAATTGAATAGCATAGAGAACTTACGTTATCTTAATACTTCAGAAGTAACAAATATGCATAAGATGTTCTCTGGCTGTAGCTCCCTGAAAAGTCTTGATTTAAGAAGTCTCAACACCTCTAATGTAACTAATATGGAAGCGATGTTCACTGGCTGTAGCTCACTAATAAATATAAACTTAAGTGGCTTTAATACCTCTAAAGTAAAAAATATGTCTGCTATGTTTTTTTATTGTGAAGCACTTACAAGTCTTAATTTGAGGTCATTCAACACTTCCAATGTGACGGATATGAGTTTTATGTTCTTTTATTGCAGTTCATTAACGACAATCTATGCCAAAAATTGGAAGGCAACAAACTGTGAGAATGTGTTTTCTGCCTGTCCTGTTGTAGGAGGTCAAGGAACACATATTGGAAATAACTTTTATGGCTATGATGCCAATGGTAACCCTCTTTATTATTATTGTGGAGAAAGTGGAGAATTCGCCCACATAGATGGCGGTAAGGACTGGCCCGGATTGTTTACAGAATAATGAACCAAGCATTTATAAACTTATAAAAAACAAAACGATTAGAACCCCGCGTTTAATGCGGAAGTTTTATTACGTGCCTCAAACCCCGATGTATAAAGGATTTGGGGCACGTTTAGATATTGTACGAACAAGTCCCTACTTGAGGGGGCGTTTATGCAGATACCATAGTTGTTTTTTATATTGCTTTCAGCGTAAATGCCATATCAAAGTTTATCATCTGTCCGCTATCGACATATTTCTGCCAAGCGTCTTCATTGTGGCTGACATCAGAAATCTTGGTGGAATTATCTGACTTGAAACGCTGATAGATAGTCTCCAGTATATTCAGCTCATCTTCCGTAAATTCTGCGAGGTCTGGGGAGAGGGGAGAAACGAGTTTGGTTCCCTCGACACCGGAATCAAAATGCACAATCTCCTGCTGGATGTCATCATAGAAACTGTAAATTCTGTCCCAGCGGACGGGTACCGGTCCGCGTTGGATGGCTTTATAAGTAAGACCGCTCATGCCCTTGCTTGTCATCTTATAACTATAGAAATCGGTATAGAACAGCAGTTTGTTCATCATAGTGAAGAACACCCCATTATACCGCTCAATATAGAAAAGGATGATGTTCTTGAGTTTGCTGATGGACTGAGTTGCATAGCCATTGAAGATGTCCCTACGAGTGCCATTGAAAACGTAGTTCTTAACAAACACCTCGTCGGTGTTTGTCTTTACAGCCTTCACCTTACTCAGAATTTTCACGAATTCTTCTTCGTCAAACTGGTTTCTGGCATTGATGACAAAATTCTCAAAGATTTGAGGATTCTGAATCGACATCAGGATTTTTCCGTTGGCCTCACTGGGCATGTCGCCATTCTCATAGAGCCGATACTGGTTGTCGCCAAATCCAAGAATCTGCGACATCTTGGATGCGGGCAAACCATAGCGCTGACGAATACGTTTGATTTCGTCAGGGAAGGGGATTCCGTATTTGGCTCGGTACTGATTATATACTTGACCAACATTTACTTCGTCCAATGCCGTCGTGGTGAAACGTTCCTTTGTTTCATCACATTCATAGTACTGATGTACGTATTGGAACTTCTCCTTGCGGAATGTCAGTTCAGCTAACTCGTGGCGGAGGGTTGCATGGCCTCCTGTGAATGGGCTTTGCATAATCGTCCTTATTTAAATGGGAAATTCATTGGGTGTTCTGCTATATGGAAGGATATGCATAATGCACCTGCTCCCTTGCCCAATGTAATCTTAATATAAACTTCCTGTCCTTTTACATCTTTTCCAAAGACCCACATCTCACCACATTGGTTGAGTGTGTCAATGACAGGACCTTCAGAGTAGTCTTCGACTTCAAGGTTAATGATGATAGTGTCACGGTACTTAGGAGTGATTTCCAAATCGACCAGTGTCTGGGCATTCTTGCCTCTGTCATCTCTATATATGATTCCGAAGACTTTGACCTTTTCCTTCATTTGATAAAGGAACCTTTGTACTTCTTCTTTTGTTGCCATTTTGATATTATTGTTCAATTCTGATGCAAAATTAAACTTTTTAGTTGAAACAACAAAGAAAAAACAGAAAATATTTTATGATAAAGTTGAAAAACGGATTATCATTCAGCATTGGAATCTGAAATTGACCGTCGCGTCTATCCGCTCGGATCTGTCGCTTTCACCAAGCTAAGTGACTGAAAGAACTTTATGGCTTAACGGAATGACAAAGATAAGCAAAATTTTTTATTTGTCAATGAATAATAGGGTATTCACTCGAAAAAATAGGGAAATTCCTTGCTTTACATGGCTGTTTCTTTGTAATTTTGCGGTATCAATAATGATAATTTACCAAATAACTTAAAAATCCAGAAGTATGAAAAAGCAACTTTTTTTGTTAGTGATGACACTGCTGCCATTGATGGCAAGTGCACAAGCAGGACAGGCGACCGAGAAATATGAACCTGTCGTAAACGGACACATCGCCTTTTTGGGCATTCCTTTGAGTGAGACGGCCAACGGCATGAAGTCGAAGCTGGTTGCCAAGGGGTTTAAGGTTGAGCGTGTGGATCGTGAGACGAATTACATCTATCTCTTGGGCAACGTGTATGGCGTGCCCTCACAGATAGAGATTTCTCCTGACTATCAGGGTAAGATCACGGTACGTGTGTATATCAAAAAGAGCGCAAGACTTCCACAGGCGAAAAAGACGTACAACCTGTTCCTGTCCAAGATGACCGAGACTTACGGAAGCGGTAAGTATGAGACCAACGACGACGGCTGGAAGAAATATCAAATCGACAGGTCCAACGGTACTGTCTTCGTGGAGCTGTTCAACGAAGACGAGATGGACGGGGCCAGCGATTTTTATCTGGTTGCCATCTGCGTGACAGAGAAGACCTATTAATTACTTTGCAATCTTTCCGTCGAGGAACTGATGGAAGGCGGGAAGGAAGGCTTCCGTGACGTGTATGATCTCGTTGCCGATATAGATGCAGTCGTTACGATCGACGGACCGTATCTTGTCGAGGGCGACGATATAGGAACGATGAACACGCAGGAAGCGTGAGGACGGCAGCATGTCTTCGACGGCTTTCATCGTCATGTGGGTGATGAGCGGACGGGGCTGCGACTGGAGGTGGAAGGTGACGTAGTCCTTCATGCCGGCCACATAGACAATGTCGTCCGCCTGCAACTGACGCAGTTCCCCATCGACGCGGATGAAAAAGGAAGAGCCCCCCACAGCCCCCTCCTTGCCTCCCCCAAGGGGGGAAGAACTTGTAGGGGATGGGGTGATTCTTTCCTTGGCTTTTTCGACGGCGGCGAGGAACTTGTTGTAGCGCACGGGCTTGAGCAGGAAGTCGATGGCATTGACCTCGTAGCTGTCGAAGGCATACTCCTTGAAGGCTGTGGTGAAGATGACCCTGGTCTGCGGTGGCAGCATGTGTGCGAGTTCCATACCGTTGATGTCGGGCATCTGGATATCGAGGAAGAGCAGGTTAGGCAGTTGTTCCCTGATGGCGCTGACGGCTTCGACGGAGTCGGTGAACGACCCCATCAGCTCGAGGTCGGGGGTCTTGGAGACAAATGTTTCCAGGAGTCTGACGGCCAGTGGCTCGTCATCGACAATCATACAAGTCATTTTGGTTTGAGATTTGAGGTTTAACTCTCCACTATTTGGTTTGAGATTTGAGATTTGAGGTTTGAGATTTAACTCTCTACTTTTATACAGACGTGGTAGATGTTGTCGGGCGTTAACTGCTGTTCCCAGGTATAGCGGTTGGCATACATGAGGTCGAGGCGGCGACGGGTGTTCTCGAGTCCGATACCGCTGCCGCTACGGTCTGCATCGTCCTTGGGGTAGTTGGTGTTGTCGCAGGTGAAGACGAGAGAGCCCCCCACAGCCCCCTCCTGGCCTCCCCCGATAGGGGAGGGATAAGTGGTGAGTGAAATGTCTATCCTGGAGGGCCGGCTGCTGCTGACACCGTGTTTGAAGGCGTTCTCGATGAGCGAGATGAACAGGAGAGGGGCCACTTCTAATTGAGAATTGACAATGGAGAATTGGCAATTGACTTCGGTCTTCTCGTTACAGCGCAGCTTCATGAGGGAGATGTAGTTGCGCATGAACTCCACCTCGCCCTGGATGGGTACGGTCTTTTTATTGGTCTCGTACATCGCATAGCGCAGGAGGTCACTGAGCTGAGCGATGGCATCCTGGGCGGCATCGGGGTCAATCTGTGTCAGGCTGGAGATGTTGTTCAGCGTGTTGAAGAGGAAGTGCGGGTTGATCTGGTTCTTGAGCCATGCGAGTTCTGCCTCCGTGTTCTTGGCTTTTTCGTCCTTCAGCTGCTGCTTGATGCGACGTACACGCAGGAAGTGACGGATGCCGATGGCTATGGCTACCATCACGCAGTTGAGAATGAGGAACATGAAGAAACCAGAGAAGAAACCTATCCACATGTTGGTGCTCATGTTTGGCATTTCCGGAAGATTTTCGCGGAACAGCCAGACATAGAAGAAGCCGTAGTTGGTTCCGATAATCAGGAGCAGGTTGATGAGCACAAAGAGCCAGTAGCGGCGCTTGAAGAAGAGGTAGGGACCCAATATATAGAAATTGGCGAAATAGACAAGCAGCGGTGCATGAAGCAGTCCCCACACCACGAAGAAGGAGGTTTTTGTTGCAGCAAAGTCCTGCGTGCTCAGCAACGTGGCCAGTGGCAGTGCGAACAGAACCACTGTCCATACTGCCACCTGTGCCAGGAATAGCCAAATATCTTTTTTCTCTATCTTTATCATGTTTGATTTGAGATTTGAGGTTTGAGATTCCCAACGGCAGAACCGTTGGGCACACTATCTTATTAACGTTAGGGGGGGGGCGTTTAGTGTCTTGCGGCTGATGTTTTTTACTGCTGGCCGACGCTGTTGATGCGCTCCTCGTTGCTTTGGTTCTCCATGTAGTCGCTTTCTACGCGGCTCTGGAACACCTTCTGCTGCTTCTTGGAGTTGCCGAATGTGAAGCTGACGTTGAGCGAGATGCTGCTCATGGGTACCTTGATGAGTGAGTGGTTGGTGAAGTCTGCTGCCTGGCTGTAGCTCTCCATCTCCAGTTTGCCGCTGCCGGTGAGTGCGAGCAGTCCCTGAACACCTACGCTCAGCTTGTCGTTGAGGAACGTCTTGGTGAGCGAACCTGTCAGGATGTTGAAGCCTGTGCTCCATCCCTGCAGGGTATAGCTCTTGGTAGAGGTGATGGCAAAGAGGCTCAGTTTCAGGTCTGCCGGCAGTGTCTGCTGTATGCCTGCCATAGCGTTACCCTGCCATCCGTTGTTGCGTGCATTGAGCTGGTCACTGCGCAGGTCGGCATAGCTAAGACCGCCATTCAGGATGAGTCGGGTGGTCTTGAAAGGCATCCACGAGGCAAAGACATTCAGGCTGGTGAGGTTACGCTTCACGATGTTGCCGAATGTCGTATTCAACAGGTTGTCGCGATAGAAGCTGTACTGTTCGATGGCGTTGTCGCAGAGGCTGTGGGTCAGTTTCACGTTGAGCATGAGCTTGGGGTCGTACATATTATATACAAGTCCGATGTTGTGGGTCTTCTCCACGTCGAGGTCGGCATTACCATAGGAGACGGATGTGGGGTTCGACCGATCGATATACGGGTTGAGATAGGAGATGCCAGGACGTGAGATACGCATGTTATAGGTCAGACCGATGTTGCTGGTGGGAGCCAGGGTGTAGCTCAGTGATGCGGAGGGTACGAGGTTGCCGTAGTTGGTGCTGAAGTCGCTGGTCTTTCCCAGGCGGTACTCCACTTTCTGCCAAGTATGCTCGTAGCGCAGGCCGGCCTTGAAGCCGAAGCTGCCTGCATGTCCGTCGTACTCAGCATAGGCAGCAGCGATGCTGTTGGTATGTCCGTAGTCCATGCTCATGGATTCGGTATAGATATCGTTGAGGTAATACTTGGCATCACTGTCGGACTTGCGCAGGCTGAGCTTGGCACCGAAGTTGATCTTGTTCAATGATGAAAACGGTGTGGTAAAGTCGGTCTGCAGCACATGTTCTGTGGTATGCTCGTCATTGTCGGAGTATCGGTTGGTGAGGTCGATGGGAGAACC
>CAJOQT010000092.1 GCA_905236875.1 uncultured Prevotella sp.
TAAAATAACTTGGAATAACAAAGAGCAATTAAGAACACTTAACACAATAAAAGCCCTCAAAATGAGATCTTTAGTAATAGTTTATCCGAATTGTTCTAAGTTGTTGATAATCAGTCACTTGCCCACGCAGAAGTGACTAAAGATATTTCCTAATACTTCGTTGGGAGTGATCTGACCACCTGTGATTTCGGCGAGCGTATCGAGGGTAAGGTGGAGGTCCTCGGCAAGTAAGTCGGGAGGCAATTGAGAATTGACAATTGGGAATTCTCGCGTCCCTTCGGTAGTAAGCGAGCAGAGTTCGAGTGGAGAATTATTGGCTGAGCCCAAGCCTTCGAGCACATGCTGGAGGTGAGAATGGGCGCGGGTAAGAGCCTCGTAGTGACGGGCATTGCTGACAATGACGTCGTTTGCTTGTAGGGTAGGGATGTCGGCGGCCTGATAGATGGCGGCTTCGAGGGCATCAAGACCTTGTCCGTGCTTGGCGGAAATCTTTATAAGTGATAAGTGATAAGTGATAAGCGATAAGTGGGAAGTGGCAAGTGAAGAATTGGCTGAAGCCGGCTCGAGGTCAATTTTGTTTTGGATGACGAGTAGGGACTTTCCTTCGCAACGCTGTTGCATGTCGCGGACTTCTGCCTCGGTAGGAGCTTCGTCGATGAGCCAAAGGACAATACGGGCCTTGTCGATGGCTGCGTAAGTGCGACTGATGCCTATCTGCTCTACGGTGTCTGTGGTTTGTCGGATGCCTGCTGTATCGATAAAACGAAAGGTAACTCCCTTGATGTCGATAGTGTCTTCAATGGTGTCGCGAGTAGTGCCATGAATGTCTGAAACAATGGCGCGGTCGTCTTTCAGGAGGGCATTGAGAAGAGTAGATTTGCCGACGTTGGTCTTCCCAACGATGGCAACGGGGATGCCTTGCTTGAGGGCCTGGCCAGTCTCAAAGGAGCGGGCAAGGCGGGTGATGCGGGCATCTGTCTTTTGGGCGAGAGCGAGGAGCTCTGAGCGGTCGGCAAATTCGAGGTCTTCGTGGTCGGAGAAGTCAAGTTCAAGTTCCAGAAGAGAGGTGAGTTTCAGGAGTTGGTCGCGGAGTCTGGCAAGCTCGGAGGAGAAGTGACCGCGTAGCTGGCTCATGGCGATATCGTGTGTGGATTTGTTTGATGAAGCAATCAAATCTGCCACAGCTTCTGCCTGTGAGAGATCCATTTTCCCATTGAGGTAGGCACGCATGGTGAATTCTCCGGGATTGGCCATTCGGCAGCCGTTCTGAATCAACAACTCCAACACCTTATTTAATATATAGCGCGAACCGTGACAGGAAATCTCCACAGCGTCTTCGCCCGTGTAGGAGTGGGGGGCACGGAAGATGGAAACGAGGGCCTCGTCGATGACTTCTTGACCCGCTGGAGAACCAACGGACATGGGGGTTGTAAGGCGGGTGTAGTGGACGGTGTTGGCTACAGCGGCGACGCAGCACAGCGGACTGAGGGCGGCGACAGCATCGAAGGCCTGAGGGCCGCTGACGCGAATGATTCCGAGGGCGCCACCAGGAGCTGTGGCAAGGGCGCATATAGTATCGTTCCCGTTCATTTCTTTTTTGTCCAGGTATTGGCGATAATTATGAAGACAAATGTGACGACAATGAATAAGAATAGCCTGCAATCAATTTATCGCCCTTGCCCATCAGGAAAACGACGGCAAGGACGATAAAAAGTATTGCAAATATAATACTGGGAATCATATTCTCTCTAGTACCTTTTCGATGAGAGTGTCGATGGAGTTCTTGTACTCGGTATTCATCTTCTGGGCATAACGGTTGGCGATGACCATGCAGCAGGTCATGGCACGGTGCCCCAGCAGTGAGGCGAGTCCAGCAAGGGCGCTTGACTCCATCTCGAAGTTACAAATCTTCAGACCGTCATACTCGAACGACTCAATCTTCTCGTTCTGCTTAGGGTCGGCAACGGCTGCACGAAGCACTCGTCCTTGAGGACCATAGAATCCACCGCATGCTACAGTGTATCCCTTGACCATATCGTCGCCAGCCACCTGGTTGATGAGGTCTTGATCGGCTACTGCCACATAGGGAGCACCCTTGATGGGATCCCACTGCATGTGTTCGCAGAAGGCTTTTTCCATCTCCAAGTCGCAGACGTTGTTACGCCCTGCATAGTAGTTGAGCAGGCCGTCGAAGCCGATGCTCTTGACGCTGGCGATGAAGGCACCAGTAGGGGTGTAGGGCTGCAAGCCGCCGCAGGTTCCGATGCGCACCATTGTCAGCGTGTGGTGCTCGTCGTATTCCTCGCGTGTCTCATAGTTGATGTTAGCCAGTGTGTCGAGTTCGTTAGCAACGATGTCGATGTTGTCGCAGCCGATACCGTGGCTTTGGCAGGTAATGCGTTTGCCTTTGTATGTGCCAGTGATGGTATGGAACTCTCGGCTGCTCACTTCACATTCGCGGGTGTCGAAGTGGTCGGCAACGGTGTTAACTCGTGCAGGGTCGCCCACAAGCACAATCTTGTCTGCCATCTGTTCTGGCTTCAGGTGGAGGTGAAAACATGAGCCGTCCTTGTTGATAATCAACTCTGACTCAGGAAAAATCTTTTTCATAGGCTTTGTTGTTTTACTGATTTATTAACTGGTTTTCTGAATATCTGATAGCTTTCTCCAACTGTTGGATGTCTTGTCGCAACTGTTCTTCCATTTTTTCGTTCTCGCGGATCTGACGGTCCAGCAGTTCTTTTCTTTCTACCGATGCACCACTATAACTGTTGCGCATCTCGCTAAGCGACTGTTTCAGTTGCGTAAGTTGGTCCTGCATACTGAGCCACTGGCGGTAACGGTCGGCATTCTCAGCCGAACGGAATTCTTTGGCATCGTGATAGACGTTTCTGTCGTTGACAACAAAAGGCGTTGGAGCTGAAGTGATTGAGACTGGTGAGGGCAGAACATTGTTGAGCCGCTGCAGTGCCTCTCTACGTTCGTTTCCATCGCCCCATGTGTCGGCAATGCGGTGAATAACTGACAGGCGTTCCAGCTCTTCCGTCGAACGGTCGTTATAGGTTTGACGAGTCTCGGTAGGTATGAAGCGATAGATGCAGACATATCCGTCGGGCTGTCTTCTGGTAGTGGCGAAGTAGCCAATGTTGTTGCCTTCATCAATGACGAAAAGTAAATCGTCGCCAGTTGAGTTGAAAGGCATTCCAATGTTCTCCGGCTTCAGGAAAGAGTGCGTTTCCGAGTTATAGCGTGTCACAAAGATGTCATAACCTCCGATACTCTCACTTCCCTTAGCAGAGAAATAGAGCGTCATTCCGTCGTTCATGAGGAAGGGACAGTCGAGCGAGTCGATGACACCTGGCTGGTAAAATCCGCTCAGTTCCTCTTCGTCAACGAACTGGCCGCCAATCAGCTGACTGGTATAGAGTCTGTTGTTCTTGGCATAGATCTTACGAGTGCCTATCTCGTTCTGATAGCTGAACCCGTTTTGTTGCCACTTGACGGTTCCTGCCTGTGGGGTCAACGAGAACTTGTTGAGCATCTCGTCGCGTATTACCAACATGCTGTCGATGAAAACAACACGCTGTGTATTCTGCGTCATGCGTTCAAGACGCGGGTCAACGGGTGTTTCTATAACGACGGTTTTTTTGGTTGCAGGTTTCTTCTTCTGTGCAAACGAGACGAAGGGCATGCAAAGGAGCAAGTACAATATAGTGTAACGATTCAGTATTTTCATCTTTTCATTGAATTTAGAAAGCAAAGATACAACTTTTCATCGAGAGTTGAGTGCAGAGTGGTGAGAATTAAAGATATTTAATATTCTACGAGCTTGTCGGCACGTTCGAGTGCATGCCAGATGGAGTAGCGTGCTTCTTCGTTGAGTGACTGCATCTGGCGGAAGATTTCCTGAATGGCAGTGCGGTTAGTGTCGTGTTCGTAGGGGCATTGCTTGAGTTGTTTCCTGTACCCCTGCTGCTGGGCGTAGGCCAGAATGTCGGCTTCCTGGCAGAGGCATAGCGGTCGTATGACGGTGAGTGGCATCTTACGCATTTTCAGTTTGACGGGCATCGTGGAAAAGTGGCCCTGAAAGGTAAGGTTCATCAGGGCAGTATAGATGATGTCGTCCTGATGATGGCCGAGTGCTATCTTGCTGCATCCCAACTGCTGGGCAAGGTTGAAGAGCTGTTTGCGGCGCTGCCAGGAACAGAGAAAGCAAGGAGGTTTACTTTTAAGTGAAGAGTGAAGGGCGAAGAGTGAAGAATCGAAGCTGGTGGTGATGATATGGAGCGGAACGGCGAGGCGGTCGCAGAACGACTGAAGGTAGGAGGTGTCAGTTTCGTAATGGATGTTTTCCATACGGATGTGAAGGGCAGAGACGGTGAAGTGGGGGACGTGGATTTTAGACCGGCGGGCCAGGAGTTCGAGCAGGCACAGTGAGTCCTTACCACCAGACAGGCCAACGAGGATATGGTCGTCCTCGTCAATGAGCCGGTATTGTCCCAGCGCCTTGTTAAAGGTCTTCCAAATCCGTTCGTCGAGCGTCATAAAGGTGTCACTTTTTTCTGTTTTACTTCATGAAGACCAGATAGACGGCGCAGATGATGAGCAGGAATGCTAATATATGGTTCCAGTGCAAATGGGTGCCTTGAAACATGATGTTGGCAATGATGCAGAAGACAGCCAGCGAGATACACTCCTGAATGACCTTCAGCTGTATCAGGTTAAAAGGCCCGCCATTCTCGATGAATCCCATGCGATTGGCAGGAACCTGACAGCAGTACTCGAAGAAGGCAATGAACCACGAGAAGGCAATAACGCCAATTAGTGGCCAGTTGCTGGATACTCCATTCTCCTGGAGTTTGAGATGTCCATACCAGGCAAGTGTCATGAATACATTGCTGAGTATGAGCAGGATGATGGTATAAAGTCCGTTCATAGTTCTATTCTCCGTAAATCTCTTTTAGTTTCTCTCCCAATGCAGCACCACGCAGGTCGCGTGCAACAATCTTACCTTCCGGATCAACCAGGAAACTGGCGGGGATGGATTTGATGTGATAGGTCTCTGATGCGATGGTTTTCCAGCCTTTGAGGTCGGAGAGATGAATCCAGGGCATCCTCAGGTCGCTGATGGCGTTGACCCAAGCCTGTTTTTTGTTGTCGAAGGACAAGCCGACAACGTTGAAGCCCTTGGCGTGATACTTCTCGTAGGCAGCCACCACATTCGGCATTTCGGCTCGGCAGGGGCCACACCACGATGCCCAGAAATCGATGAGCACCCATTGCCCCTTGCCAACGTATTCGCTCAGTTTATGCATGTAGCCGTCAATGTCAGGCTCTTCCAAGTCGATGAAGGACTTGCCTATCAGGGCATTCTTGGCTTCCTCAATAGCCCGTTCCTGTGCTTTGTAGGCATCGTAGCTTTTCTTGTACTGAACGGCGTATGGATGTTGGTTATAGGCATACTTGGCATCGAAGACGTCTGGCAACAATGACTCTTCCAATTCTGGCGCGAGGTTGATGAAGGCAGCTGGTAAGATATTGTCGCGATTCTCTTCAAAGAGTTTTTTTCTGACAGCCATGATGTTCACCATGATCTCCATCGCCTTTTGGCGCAAACTGGCAATGTTCGCCTCTTTTTCTTCTGAACTCATGGCTTCAAACTCTTCATCCAGCCTGATTAGTGGCTCGTTGGCCTTTTGTAGTTCCTGGGTGTATTGGTCCAGTCGCTTGTTCAGGTCAGACCCGTCGAGTGTGTGTTGTCCGAGGTCAACGGTCAACGGTTGGCCGTCGTTGAAGAAGAATGTCTGATGGTTGTCATTGTTGCGTTTGATGGCGAGCAACGCATCTTTCTCGGCAGAACCCTTCAGATTGAACTTTCCGTTATTGACGGTTGTGTTGACCAGCGTGTCTTTCGACAGCAGGTCGATGATGCAGACGGTCCTTGAGTCCTGTGGTGCAGAACCTTTTACCTTAAACTGAACTTGTTGGGCTGCAGCTGACAAGGTGATGAACAACAATGCAGCAAGTGATGACAGATACTTCATGTTCTTGAAAATTTTGTGCAAAGGTACAAAATAAATTCTTTTTCTTCTTTCATTTTTTTGATTTTTCATTACCTTTGCAGTCGAAATGAAGAAACTGTTATATTTTGTCATTGCCCTTATGCTGGTAGGCTGCGGCCAGTCGTACGAGGAAACCAAGCGTTTGAATCGTGCCGAGCGTATCCGTTTGGCCAAGGAAGACTCTTCCGCCCTAAAGATTGCCGTGCTTCCTACACTCGACTGCCTGCCACTCTATGTTGCGAAGGAGTTAAGCCTGTTTGATACTACTGTAGTTGACGTCCGTCTCAAACCGTTTACGGCACAGATGGACTGCGATACGGCTATGATGGGTGTCTGTGCTGAGGGAGCCGTTACCGACTTGGTACGTGCTCAGCGTCTGGTATCAAAGGGTGCCAAGATGCAATATGTGGCTCAGACGGGTGCCTACTGGCTCTTGTTCTCGAACCGTAATGCACGCATACGCCAGTTAAAACATCTGGAGGACAAGATGGTGGCGATGACACGCTACTCTGTGACAGACATGCTGACGGACAAAGCCGTTGACAGCGCGAAAGTCAAGACCGAGTTTGTCTTTCGTATTCAGGTGAACGACGTACATGTGCGTTTGCAGATGTTACAGAACAACATGATGGATGCATTGTGGCTGACAGAGCCGCAGGCCACTGAAGCCCGTCTGGCCAAGAATCCTGTACTGTTAGACTCACGGAAGTTGAAAATGAACTATGGTGTGATAGCCTTCAATGCCAAGAAAATGAGGAGATACGAACGTAAGCAACAGCTGGCAGCTTTCGTCAAGGGCTATGATGCCGCATGCGACTCCATTAACAAGTATGGTATCAGTCATTATCGTGATTTGATAGCCCGTTATTGTAACGTGAAGGCATCGCTGGTCGATTCGCTGCCTAAAAATATACGCTTTGAACATGCTCGAGGACCTTTGCAGTCGGATATAGAGCATGTGGATGCCTGGTTGAAGACTTCGAAATAGTTATGGAACATAATGATGCCTTGAAACGTGTGCTGGCGGCTCTCTCGAATCGCAATGCTGGCCGTGCATTGACAGAGATGGCGAACTTTCTAGCTGTCTGGCCGAATTCGTCACAACAGGCTGAACTGGATTCGCTGCGAAACGAGTATGAGCTGATGGCGCGCTATTGGCGGCAGGGTTTCAAGGAACCACAGTTGCAGGCGTTGTATGACGGCATGTTGCATCGCATTTATAGCCTCTATGCCAATACATCACTATGGCGGCGTTTGGGTGGTTCTCCCTTTATGTCAACTATTTATTCGAACCTAATGCTACAGACACGGGAATGGTCGGTAGCTAATGTGCGGCAGGAACTGGAGTCATATGTTAGCGACATTGCAATGGTGGAGTTTGAGCCAGCCAACAAACAGGCGGCACGTCGCGACGAATTGAACACTAGACATTATGAGCGGATGAGCAGTCTGTTTGATTATATATGGACATCGCGGACGTGGACAGACGCTATGGCTACAGCCTTTGAGGATATGCTGTTGTCGCCAACCATCGATGCCAATGACCAGCAGCTCATCGTGTCGGCACTGACACTCTCCATCATCAATATGTTTGATATGGCCAAGTTCCGACTTCTGGTTCATGTCTATCAACAGTCCTCGGTAGAGAGTGTACGTCAGCGTGCCTTGGTAGGATGGGTAATGGGACGTTGCTTCACTCTTTCACGCATCTTCCCAGAAGAGAAAAGACTAGTGGATGACATGTTGGAAGATCTGAAAACGCGACAGGAGCTGACAGAGTTGCAGATACAGATGATATACTGTATTAACACGGAGAGCGACAATGAGAAGATACACAGTGAGATTATGCCAGAATTGATTCGTAATAATCATCTGCGAATCACACGCGACGGTATTGAGGAAATGGAAGGAGATCCCCTTGAGGATATCTTGCATCCAGAAGCAGAGGACGAACGCATGGAGAAGATGGAGGAGAGTTTCCGTAAGATGCTCGATATGCACAAGCAAGGGTCCGACATCTATTATAGTGGCTTCTCGCAGATGAAGCGTTTCCCATTCTTCCAACGCATCTCAAACTGGTTCCTGCCCTTCAGTTTCGATCATCCAGAAGTCAAGAAGTCAATAGATGGCCTAAAGTATGAAGCGTTTCTAAAACGTCTATTGATGTCAGGATCGTTCTGCAGCAGCGACAAGTACTCCTTCGTCTTTGCATATCAGAAAGTGTTTGAGCGGTTGCCTCAGTCCATGCTTGATCTGATGGCACATGACGAGGTCTCAATGGACGAATTGATTGTTGAGCCAAAGAACAGCGAACCAGCCTTCATACGCAGGACATACTTACAGGACATGTATCGTTTCTTCCGTTTGTTCCCACATGCCGGACAGTTTGACCATCCATTCCTGAAGGACAGGGAACTGGGACATGTTCTGTTCTTTGCTTCACCGCTGTTCCAGAATACGCCATTGGAGAATCACTTCAACAAAGTTGCTGCACTGCTTATCAGACAAAAACAGTATGACGAGGCATTACGCTTGCTACAGCGATACAGTGATACGTCGAAAAATTACCAATATTATATGATGATGGTGTCGGCATTGCAACATTCCTATACTGTACAAACTGATATTCTGTCTGAAGTCCGGCAATGCTATGAACAGGCTCTCCAGCAGAAACCTGACGATGAGAGAGCATTGCAGGGATATGCAAGAACTCTCTTTTCCCAGAACAAATATACGGAAGCTGCAGAGATATACAATCGACTGATGCTTATCAACCCGGAGAAGAAGAGCCTTGAGCTGAATAAGATGGTTTGTCTGACCAAGCTGGGACAATATGAGGAGGCGCTGAATACACTATATCGGTTGAACTATGAAGCCCCAGAAGATGACAATACAATAAGAGTGCTTGCATGGACGTTGACAGGTGTCGGCAAGTATGAGCAAGCTTTATTGCTTTACGATAAGCTGGTGGCAAAGGAACCTGTTACCGCTGATGATTTGCTGAATCAAGGCTATTGCCTATGGTTTGCAGGAAATATAGACGCTGCAATCAACTCCTTTCGTCGTTACTTGAGTGAATCGGAAGAGTCGGTAGAAAGTATTATCGCCAACGAACGGGAACTGATAGTAGAGAAGGGCATCACTGAACCAGAGATGATGATGATGGCCGATTCCATTTCGTTTTAAGCCAATGATAGCCCCAGGTCCATAACAGGGGGACGCCAACGCCTGCTATCGTATAGGGCACCCAGAACCAGTCATCCTTTGCATGTTCATGAATCACCATATGGCAGCCAATCTGTCGTGGGTCTAGTCCGTAGTACCATATCTTGATCATGCTGACCAGTTTGAACGAAAGGATATGGAATACGAAAACAGGTAAGGTGTTGTCGCCACAAAAAACGAGGAAACGCTTGATGACGCCATCGTGTCTGTCGAGCCAGGTACTGATGTTATAGACCATCAGACAACCACATAGTGCAGGGAAGGGGAGCGACAGAAACTGTTCGAAAGTAGAACGCCAGTTCATGTTTGCCCAGAGATGCTGTGAGAACCACCAGACAATGGCGGCAAACAGCAGTGTAGTCCACCAAGTGACGCGATATTTGTGTTGCCACTGACGGAAAAGGAATCCACAGCCAAAGAAGAATACACCCATCAGATCGCGATAGCCGCCTTGTACCAGATTGATAATTCTCAATCCTTCGTGGGTTTTCCAGGCACAAAGCAGCAGAATGATGATACAGACAACAAGGGGAATCCACAAGGACCGTGTCAGTGGATTGTCCTTCAAGCGTATCCTTGCTGACAGGACGTCAAGCCCCTTAAATATAAATAGGTATAAGATGCTGGCTACGAGTAGTGCCCTGAAAAACCAGAACGCACCATTGAGGAACTGGTCGTACCCGCCCATTGATGTGATGATGTTCCACAGGTTCTGCTCTATCTGATGCCAGTTGTACGGATGAGTGACACCCCCTTGTGCGTTGCCATATACCTCGTTCATGATGCCGATGTCAAACATGAAGTTGTGCAGTAGCAGGAAGATGACAGACCACTTGACAAAGGGAACGTACAGCCCCTTGAAACGTTTCTTGATGAAGGACATCTCGTCATCAAGGTATTTGACGGAAAAGAAGTAGCCTGAAGCCGCAAAGAACACGGGCATGTGGAACTCATAGAGGAAACGGTGCAGCATATCTGGCGATTCTGCATGTCCTATCACCATCAGAATAATGGCAATCGCCTTGCTTATGCTGATGACGGTATTGTGTGTGGAACTCACGGGGCTCATGTGACGATAGGGTTAATATGGCTTGAGCTAATGAGACTCAGAGATTACAGGAACGGTGATAATAAATGGGCGAACCATCCGCGGAACTTCTGCCACGGGGTGCGGAAACGGTCCCATTCCTCTGGTGTCAGATAGACGCTTTTCAGTTTGTCCCTGTCAAACATCTGGTCGAGCTCGCGAGTAGTTTCCGGATCAATGATAACGGCATTCTCCTCGTAGTCCCAGCTCAAGCTTCGTGCGTTGAGGTTTGCACTGCCTACGGTACAGTATTTACCGTCAATCATGATGATCTTTGAGTGATGGAAGCCTGGCTGATAGAGCCACACATGAACACCGTGCTTCATCAATTTGTGAACGTTATAAAACACGCAGTCAGGAGTCAAGGGGATATCACTTTTTGCAGACACCATGATTTCAACCTTCACTCCACGCTTCACTGCATTTCGAAGTGCTTTCTTCAGTGGGCGGTTCAATGTCAGATAGGGATTGATGAGTTTGATGGAATCCTGAGCACTGTTGATGGCTTCCAGATAGAACTTACGGATAATGGCGGGCGTGCTTTGTGGTTCGCGATTGATAATGCCAATCTTCTTGTGTCCAGCAGTACCTGTGGTATCAGGCCGAAGTCCTTCAAAGCCATAAGGCTTGTAGGCGCGATAATACTTCTGGTCCCAGATGTCCTCTTCTGTCACTTTCTTCCATATACGCAGGAAAATGAGCTGAAGCTGATGTACGGCTCCACCTTCAATACGGCAATGAATATCGCGCCATTCGCCTACTTGTTCTGTTCCAACAATATAGTAGTCGGCCACATTCATTCCGCCGGTATAGGCTATCTGACCGTCGATAACGACAATCTTCCTGTGGTCACGGGCAAACACATGATTAACCCAGGGAAAACGGATAGGGTCAAACTCATAAATCTGTATGCTGTCGTTCCATAATGCCTGCAGATGATATTTCTTCAGCGGACGATTGTTGGAGTCGTTTCCGAAAGCGTCGAACAGAGCACGTACCTCGATGCCTTCCTTACGCTTCTCGCGCAAAAGGTCGAAGAGCAGTGAAGCGATAGAGTCGTTACGGAAGTTGAAGTATTCCAGATGAATGCTGCTTTTAGCCTGTCGGATGGCCTTGAACATGTCCTCGAACTTGTCGTGACCATTGAGAAAGAGCGTCACACGATTATTGTTGGTAAATGTGATTCCTTCGTCCGTCAGCACCTTGACAATGACGGAATCGCTTTGTCCTTTCAAATAATGCAGGGTGTCACAATACTGTGCATGGGAAGTTCCCATGCACAATAGCCATAATAGGTAGAGTGTCAGTTGCCGTTTCATGACTTACGGTGCCTTAGACGATATTCAAGTGGCATAATGCCGAACTTCTCCTTGAAGGCGTTGGCAAAATTTTCTGCTGTCATGAAACCTACGTTTGCCGCCAACTCATTCATATTAATATTTGTTCGTGTCAGCAGCGAGCAGGCATGCTTCAGTCGCAGGTCGCGAATAATTTCCGTAGGTGTCTTGGTAGTGATGTTGCGTATCTTGTGGAAGAACGGAACACGTCCCATGCCCATTGCAGAAGCCAGTTCGTCAAGGCTGATCTGTCCTCGACTCATGTTCTGGATGACATACTGTTCAACATTACGCATCAGCTGTTGGTCCATGATATTGTTCATAGAGTAGTCGCCCAAAGTCTCATCCTCTCCGTAGAGACCTGTCGAGAGTGCATTGTCTTCTTTCACTGCTGGAGCATTCTCTTGAACAGTCGTCTCGTCTTCAGGGGTATCTCCATAGGTTGTCTCTTTGACCTTATTATCTTCTTCGTCGAAGTAGAACGTCGAGGTCGTCATACTGGAGTTGCGACCTTCGAGCATACGCGTTTCACCACCTTCAATGACATTATGCTCGAGTTCAATGGGTGCAATACCCAGCACCTTGTTGAAGCGGAGTACAGCTTCCTGAATGTTGAACGGCTTGGACAGCATGTCGTCGGCAGATAATGTGATATTCTGGTTCTTCATGTCCTGTGGTGTCAAGACACCGTCTGTCATCAGAATAAACTTTGCCTTCTCCGTAGTGCTATTCATCTTCAACATGTTGCACAGGTCACTACCAGTCATCTCTCGCATGTCCTGCTTACACACAATCAGGTCAGGCTTCATGACCTTGATGTCTTCTGCGGCAACGGCAATGTTGTTATAGACTCGCAGGTCGTAGATGTATTGCAGCTGTGTCTGCATGAATTTTAAGAAGGCGTCGTTGTCATCGATGAATACAACCACAAACTTCTTGGCGGTCGCCTCAATTTGTTTAGGCTTAATTTCGTAGGTCAGCTCGTTGGCTGTAATCTGCGGCAGACTGACTTCGCCTTTGTCATTCAGACCCATACGTTCATTGACAGTCGATATTGCTTTCTCCTCTGGGTGCTCCAGTGATGACTGCATTTCTGAGATACGCGTGATAACCTGAAGCATCTGGAAGTGCAGGGAGTTCAGTTGTTCGCGCCCTTCCAGAGACTGTTCGCCCTCGGCCAGTGTTCCGATGATGGTTGCCATTCGAGCCATCGGCTGTCGCAAGTCGTCACTTGTTTGCTTGATTTCCTCACGTTGACGCTTCAGCTCGTCGATAACATTCTTCTTGCGCTGCCATATTTCTTTGAGTTTCTTATAGCCGATGCGCCATACGAAGAGTGAAATAGCAATGAGTAGGATGTAGATGACAATCATCCACCAGGAGAGCCACCAAGGATGCTGAATATAGATGTCGAGTGTACGCTCCTGATTACTGACGGCACCTTCGGCACTGATAGCCTTTACATGAAGGGTGTAGTTACCGCTACCTAAATCATGGAAAGTGACACCGTGACTGAGTGCGTCTCCGTTCTTCCAGTCGTCATCTTTGCCTTCCATCCAGTACATGAACTGCAGACGTTCACTCTGGTTGTAATTACCTGTGGCAAACTTAATTGTAAATGTATTCTGGTCGTTGGCCAGCTCTATTCTACTACTCTCGTTCAGTGCCAGCGGAAGGGGAACGCGGCCGTCGTATTCGTGACCTGTCTGTATCTCTTCTTCGCCGATATACAGCTGTGTCAGCATGACACGGGGAAGCGATTCCGTATCTTCCTTGGTCCGCTCACGTACCCAGTTGACACCAAACAGTCCTCCAAAGATGACTCTGCCATCTTTTTGTGTGATAATGGAACCCGTATTGAACTCATTGGCCTGCAAACCATCGCTGGTATCGTAATTATACAGTCCGAAGTTGTAGGAGTCGTTCTCGTGGTTTCGCTGTACGACGACTCTTGATACACCGTTTTTCGTCGTAACCCAGATGTTGTGGGCTTTGTCTTCCGCTAGACCGCATACAGCGTTGTTGGTCAGTCCTTCCTTTTCTGTGAGGTAGTCGAGACCGTCGTTCTCCAGATTGACGATATTGATACCTTCACGTGTACCCACCCAGATTAGTCCTCGGGAATCCTGCATAACCTGTGTAATATAATTGCTGGTGAACGTCTTGAGGTTAGTGGAATTACCTGTCAGCAGCTGTTTTTCGGTTGATGATAGGTTCAGCAGGATGAGTCCTTCTGCTGTTCCAACGAGTAGTGTGTTGCCTGTTCCGAAGTATAAGGCAGTGATGCTGTTAGTCGTCAATTTTCCATTCTCACGGGTATAGCTGGAGAAACTGTTCATGGTGGGGTTATAGACCTGCAGTCCACCGTTGGTGGCAATCCACAGGTTGCCGACCTTGTCTGCACAGAGGGCATTGATATGGTCGTCAATCAGTGTCCTCATGCTATCCTTGGCAACGGAATAGATGGTGGCTGTTCCTCCTTTGATTCGTGTCAGACCATTCTGTCTGGAACCCACCCAGATGCTTCCGTCTGGTGTAGTAGCCATTGCCGTTGTTTTCTTGCTGGCCAGTTCGCCTTCGTAACCTATGACACCTTTGTCGCTTGTACCAAACCATAGATTTCCATTGGCATCTTGTGTCATTGCAGTAACATCGCCGATGAGTTTTGATTCAAACTTGTAGATGTTAGTTCCGCTATAGGCTACACCGGCCCGTTCCGTTCCAATCCACAGCAAGTCCGTGTCATCCACGTAGAGACTTTGTATTCCAATAGTCTCTGTCAGAAACTGGCTGTCGTTAAGGTTACGGGGCTGCACAGACTCCAGCTCTCGGTTATTGACGGTAGTATGCAACAGTCCGTTACGGTCTGTTCCTATCCAGATATTACCATTGCGGTCGCCTGTGATACTATTGACTGCATGATCGACACCGATGCCTGTCAGTCCAAGTTGTTCTCCGAACGAGGTGTTCCATTCGTTGGCATTTTTGTTATAGATGAAGAGTGTTCCCTGTCCGTAGAGCCAAATGTTCTCCTGTTGGTCGGCAAATGCTTTCAGACTCTTGGTTCTGCGTAGCCGCTGGCTGGCAATGTAATCAGTGGCCCATACCGTGTGTGCCTGATGCATGACATCACAGCAAACGAGTCGTCCATCGTCATAAACCAAGATTGCTCCGTCACGGCACTCACTGATAGAACAGATAGTGCCTTGTGGTACACCGTGTGTATCGTTAGTATATCCGAATTCATGAAGCAGCTGTTGTTGCATGTTATAGGCAACCACACCTTTATTGGGAATGGATGCCCAAAGGTTCTTGTGGCGGTCGATATAGACAATGTCTGGTTCTCCCTCGATACCCATACGACTGAATACTTGTTTCATGTCACGCTCGAAGGTCTCTGTCTGTGGATGATAGACACAATAGCCTGATGCCGTCTCCACCCACAGGTTGCCGTCCAACGTCTCCTGAATGCTTAAGATATAGCTGTCGGGCAGTGACGAACCGTCCTGTGAGTTACTCTGATAATTTTTAAATACATAGCCGTCGTAGCGGTATAGACCGGCGGGTGTTCCCAACCAGACATAGCCTCTTGAGTCTTTTAGGATACAGTTGACCTGACTGCTGGTCAGACCGTTCTGGGCATCCAGTGTCTTGAACAGATATACTCCGGCTGCTGCCAAAGGCATAAGGATGGCCAGTGTCAGCAATATCTTCTTGATGGTCTTCATACTCTTCATCGTTTTCTTCATACTATATCATACATGCATAGTGATCGACAACACCCAGTAACTGGTTGTCTTCATTGACCACAAGCACGGTATGTACTTTATATTTGTTCATGATTTGTTGTATCTCTGTAATCTTCGTCTGGGGCGAGACCGTCTTCGGCTTGGTGGTCATAATGTCGCTGACAGTCTTGTCGAAGAACTTTTCCTGCCATTTCTCCATTGCCCGTCGGATGTCACCGTCGGTAATCAGACCAACGATCTTGCTGTTGCGAATGGCGACGCCAAGTCCCAGTTTGCCTTTGCTGACGAGAATGATAGCCTCTCCCAGATGCATATCTGGCGGAATGACGGGCATGTTCTCTGTAAGCATAACGTCCTGCGCTGTGGTCAGCAGACGTTTACCCAACTCTCCGCCAGGATGGAACTGTGCGAAGTCCTGGGGCTGGAATCCGCGTTTGTCAATTAGTGCCACTGCCAGTGCATCGCCCATTGCCAGTGTTGCTGTGGTGCTGCTGGTGGGAGCAAGATTCAGCGGACAGGCTTCCTTGCTGACACTGACATTAATATGGAAGGTGGAATATTTTGCCAATAGCGACTCTGGGTTGCCACTCATGCCGATAATGGGTATCTGCATGTGGAGTACCATCGGGATGAAGCGAAGTAGTTCATCTGTCTGTCCTGAATTACTGATGGCGAGAACCACGTCGTCTTTGGTCATCACGCCCAGATCTCCGTGAAAGACATCAAGAGGGTTGATGAAGAACGAGGGTGTTCCCGTCGATGACAGTGTGGCGGCAATCTTGGCGCCGATGTGCCCGCTTTTGCCCACACCCGTGACAATGACCTTTCCACGACAGTGTAGTATCAGTTCGACAGCCTTGTCAAACTGTTCGTCCAATTTTGGAATGAGTCCAAGTAGTGCTTCGGCCTCATCTTTGATGCATTGTATAGCGTATTCTCTTGTTGTCATGTTTTCCTTTTATGGGCAAATAGGAGTAAGACTTTCAGATAAGACTGGCCACCAGTGTTTCCAGCTTGTCCAGCTCCAACATGTTGGCAGCATCGCTGAGACCTTGGTCAGGGTGGGGGTGTACCTCAAAGAACCAGCCTGTGGCACCGAAGGCTTTAGCTGCCAGTGCCATAGCGGGTACAAAGCGGCGGTCGCCACCTGTCTTGCCGTCGGCCCCGCCTGGGCGTTGCACGCTATGGGTACAGTCCATGATAACGGTTGGCACGATGTCAAGCATATCGCTGATGTTGCGGAAATCAACCACAAGGTTATTATAGCCAATCATGTTGCCCCGCTCTGTCAGCCAAATCTCTCGTGCTCCTGCATCGCGTGCTTTTTCTACGGGGTATCGCATGTCCTGTCCACTGAGGAACTGTGCCTTCTTGATGTTGACAATGGCTCCCGTCCTGGCAGCAGCCACCAACAGGTCAGTCTGTCGGCAGAGGAAAGCGGGTATTTGTAACACATCGACCACCTCGCCTGCAGGCTTGGCCTGCCAGCTTTCGTGTATGTCGGTAAGCAGTCGCAGCCCGTACTTCGCTTTCACATCAGCCAACATTTGAAGTCCCTTGTCGATGCCTGGTCCACGAAAGGAAGCTATTGACGTGCGGTTAGCCTTGTCAAACGATGCTTTGAATATGATATCAGTGCCCAGTTTTGCGTTGATTTCCACCAATTTGGCAGCTACCGTGTCAAGCAATTGGGCTGACTCGATGACGCATGGACCTGCTATGATAGTAGTTTTCATCTTAGGGTAGTGTATTATATCAACTTGCAAAGATAATCATTTTTCTTCAAATCAGGTGTATGTTTAACATATTTTTATGCCTTGGGTAATTGTGCGGCCACATCTTTGATGTGCAAGTCACGCTGTGGGAACGGAATTTCTATGCTGTTGTCGTTCAGTGTCTGGTAGATACAGGCCATGATGTCACTTACGACATACGTTTTTTTGACGGCATCCACCCAGATGATGAGTTTCATGTTAATGCTGCTGTCGCCAAACTCCGTGAATACCACCTTGATGGGTTTTGCTCTGTCTGTCCACTTGTGACGCAGTTTCGTGACAGTTTCCTCTACTAATGAAGCAACTTGCTTGATATCGGTGCCATAGGCCACGCCAAATGGTACAGTCGCCAGAACGTAGCCATGATTACGGGTTAGGTTCTTGTAATTTTTGCTGAACAGCTGTGAGTTCTGGAAGGTGATGACCTCTCCGTAGATGGAGTTGATGGCAGTGCTGGTGTAGTTGATGCTGGTCACCTGTCCCTTTGTGCCATCAACCTCAATCCAGTCGCCCACCTTGATACGTCCTGCCATGAGTGAGATTCCATAGTAAATGTTCTCGATGATGTCCTTCATGGCAAAACCGATACCTGTTGACAAACCTCCTGATACAACTACCAGCCAGGTAAAGCTGACATCAATAATCCTAAGGCTAATGAGTAGCCATGCTCCCCATACTATCACCTGTATAACATTGCGTCCCATGACAGTGCGGCTGTCGGCTGTTGAGGCATCAGCATGGACAAAGTGCATGCGCAGGAAAGCAAGGCTGGTCTTGCTAATGTAGCTGAACAGGAACCAAAGGCAGATGATGACTGCGATACGCATGATGCTCAAGTGCAAGTTCTTCATATTGACGAAACGATAAGTGAAGATGTTCCAGCACAAAGCACTCAAGTTGAACACGTCTGCAGCCCACCAGATGGAAAGCATGACAGAAACGACGGCAGTCACGGGCAGTGCTACATTGTGGAAGAAACGGAAGAACCATGTCTTTGTAATAGGTTTCTCGTCGAACCCATGTCGTTCTCCATATTTCTTGAGGTAAAGACGCAGACAGGTGATAGTAAGTATGCAGGTCAGCTGCATGATCCACCAGATGAGCATCTGTACAGCCATGAGCGTATAGCCAACCCACGAGCAGACGGTAGCAACGATGAACACGCTCAGCGAGATGTAAGTGTAGAACATATCGGAACGAGGTATGTTCTTGTTGTGGCGCCCTATCATGATCCATTGCCACAGTGTACAGATGAGCAGAATGGGCGGGAAGGCGATATTGACCAACTCACTGGGCATCAAAATGATGCGTACCGCAAAAACGACGAACCCGATGGTGAGTAGTGGCATATATATACGGAAAGCACTGTATATCTGTTCACCCTTCACACGAAGCAACAGGGAGATGAGAATTACACCCAACAGCCAGGCAAACTCCACCAACAGGTTACTGGCCATAATGATGAAATTCTGGTGCATGGTGGCAAGCATAACACCCATGATGACAGCAAAGGTAATGGTCGTGGTAGCCATCGTAGTTATATTACGCTTTTTGGTGAACTCTTCAGTCTTGAAACGCTTGGGCAACAGCCAGCGGAAGAATGCGAGGTTAAGCAACGTAGCAATAATGGCATAGACAAGAATGGATATAAACAGCCCGAGGATATAAGTGCTGTCCCATTGAGACTGATGCGAGGGGTTGGGTGTATATTTCTTCTCAACAGCAATTTGCATGCGTCGCCACTGCATGCCAATGTTGCTGAGCAGCGAAAAGTAGCTGTCGCCACCATTTTTGAAGATATCAGTCTGTATGTCGTGATAGCGCTTCTGGGCATAGTCGTTCAATTGGCTTAAACGCTGTTCTGTGAACTTGTAGTCGCTAATATAATCGCTGATTTCCGCATGGCTTTTCAGCAGTGTATCACGTATCTTCGTGGCAAGTGACAAACAGACCTGACGATCTTGGTGTGCCTGGGCACTGAGACCTGTCAGTTTCATGGTTTGCAGGCTTACGATGAGTGAGTCATAGCGTGCGATGTCTTCGTTGGTACGTGTCAGGAACTGCTGGAAGGGCAATTGCTGGCTCTGGAAATCGTAATACTGTTTTGTAGCCTCATGGCATGCGTATGCCAGGTCGAAGATAAACTCGTTCTCCTGCGAGTAAAGCATCAGGGCATTCTGATTGCTGCGCTGCATAACCTCCGTGAGTTGCTGATGGATATACTGCTGGTTTTCTGCGCGCCGCTTCATCCGTTGATTCATTTCCTGATTATATATCGTAAGCTCTGAACGCAGGATAGAAAGTGTCTGTTCCAGGTCTTTCTCCTTTAGAACGGCATGCACGTCAAGCACCGTCAGTAATGCAATCAGTAGTATAGTAATAGCTTTTTTCATCGTTGTTTTGTAAAAAATCGGTGCAAAGATACAAAAAAGTTAAGAGTTGAGTGTTGAAAGTTGTAAGATTTTTCGTATTTTTGCACACAAAGTTGACTGGTTTATATAAAAATGTTGGCACATTTGTTATAAAATTATTTATTTCAGACTATGATATTAATAGCGGACAGTGGAAGCACTAAGACTGACTGGGCACTGGTAACCGGTAAGGGTAAAATTGTTGGGCAGATGACGAGCGACGGCATTAATCCCTTTCATCAAAATGATGAAGCCATTACTGAAATCCTGCATAGTGTCGCCTTATCTTTTGCTTCCTTTTCTAGTGAGAGGGCGGGGGAAGAAACATCCCTCTTCTTCTATGGTTCTGGTTGTACGCCGGAACAAGCTGCAAGACTTCGTGAAATACTTTTGCGAAACATTGGAAATATATCAAAATGTGAAGTTTACAGTGATATGATGGGAGCGGCTCGTTCGCTATTCGGAAAAGATGAAGGAATTGCCTGTATCTTGGGAACGGGGGCCAATTCGTGTCTCTACGATGGCTGTCAGATGGTGGATAATACACCTGCATTGGGCTATATATTGGGCGACGAAGGTAGTGGGGCTGTTCTGGGGCGTAAGTTCCTTAATGCGCTATATAAAGGCCGTCTGCCATTAGAATTGAAAGAGAAATTCGAACAGGAGAGTCAATATAGCATGTCAGATGTTATACAAAAGGTCTATCGTGAACCTTTGGCGAACCGTTTCTTGGCATCTTTCTCTTTGTTTATTGGGCAACATCTTGACATTGAGTCGCTTCGTCAACTGGTTGTTGAGAATTTCCGTGATTTTTTCCGTTATAACATTGTACCATACGGAAAGCCAGAATTACCAGTCAGCTTTGTTGGAAGTATGGCTTATTATTACAAGAACGAACTATTTGAAGCCGCTGAAAAAGAAGGGTTTGCTGTCGGTACAATTTTGCAGAAGCCAATGGAAGGACTGATCCGTTTCCATACGCTTTAGTTGGCCTTCAGATGCCTTCTTCCACTCGTTCTGATGCCTTCTTCCAGGGTAGAGGTGCCGTCCGAGTGGAGTAAAAGTGCCGTTGCACAGGGGCCAAAAGCCTGTCTGACCAGCGTTTGCGTTAGCCCAAACAACCGTTTGCGCCTATGCAAACGACCTTTCGCGTAGGCGCAAAAGCTGTTGATGGATTTTTACAAGGGAAACGGTTGGGGTACCCTTTTTGGCAAACATGGCCCCTATGAACCCACTCATTTTCAATAAGATAAAGGAAAAGGGGCACATGGGGCCATGTTTTTTACGTTTTGCTCATAAGCGAAACTTGAATTACTTATCCCTGCGGAATGTTTTTCAGAATATCGAGCAGGTGGTCCCAGACCATCTGTACGGTAGGAATCAAGAGACGCTCGTCAGGTGAGTGAACACCGCGTAGGGTAGGACCGAAACTGACCATGTCGAGGTTGGGGTAGCGCTCTGAGAAGAGTCCGCACTCCAAACCGGCATGTATGCCGCGTACGACGGGCTGCTTACCAAAAAGCTTGACATAGGAATCGACAACGATGCGCTGAAGCTCACTGTTCTGACGCATCTTCCATGCGGGATAGCCGTCGCTCGACCATGTTTCTGCACCAGCCAACTCGAAGGTGGCACGTATGGTGGCACACATGTTGTCGAGATTCGACATAACGTTCGAACGTTGTGAGGAAAGGATGTTGATTTCGTTCTCTGCGGTATGTACGCTGGCAATGTTCGAAGAAGTTTCTACCAACCCCCCAAGAGCTTCATCTTGGCAGATGGCATAGATTCCGTTGTCAATAGCTTGTAGGGTGGTGATGAAGTTGCGTGCCTGTGGTTCGCAGATGACAGGTTCGTCATCGGTGCTCTCCATATTGAATACCATATTGGTGTCGGTAACATGGAACTCATCCTGCACGTCGGCAGCAAAGACGTTCCAGTCGGCACGGATATTTTCCTTGACGGCGGTGGGTACGGCAATGACGAAACAACCATCGCGAGGAATGGCATTGTGCAATTTTCCGCTATGGAATTGTGCCAGACGGATGCCTTCGTAGCTTTTCATCTCTTGATAAAGGAAACGGCCAAGCAATTTGATGGCATTGGCACGTTTCTTGTTGATGTCGTCACCAGAGTGTCCGCCTGTGAGTCCTTTCAGTGAACAGCGGATGAAGAAGGCGTCGGCATCAGCTGACTCGCGGCTGATGTTGAAGCGTGCAGTGGTATTGCGTCCGCCGGCACAGGAGACAAATATCTCGCCTTCGTCTTCTGAATCAAGATTGATGAGGTAATCACCACTCATGAAATCGGATTTCATGCCCTCAGCACCCGACAACCCAGTCTCTTCATCGCGGGTAAATACACACTGGATGGGACCGTGTTCAATGTCGTCAGCCTCTAGAAGAGCCAGCTCCATAGCACAGCCAATACCATCATCGGCACCTAATGTTGTGCCTTCAGCTGTTAGCCACTCACCGTCAATATAGGTTTTGATGGCATCATTATCGAAGTCGAATTCCACGTCAACTAGCTTATCACACACCATATCCATGTGGCTTTGCAGGATAACAGTCTTACGGTTCTCCATACCTGGTGTGGCTGGCTTACAGATCATCACGTTACCAGTCTCATCGACCTTGGTCTGCAACTTGTGGCTTTCCCCCCAGTTCTTGAGATACTCAATCATTTTCTCTTCGCGTTTTGACGGACGCGGAATCTCATTGATTCGTGCGAATTGCTCGAAAACGCCTTGCGGTTTTAAATCACTTTTATTCATCTTAATGTTTATAATTGGTGTTTATTTGTTTATAAATCGTAATTTATTTTGTATTTCGCTCGGTTTACACTACCTTTGCACCTGCAAAGATAATAAGAAATGGCGAAAATTTTACTGATAAGTACGTTAATAATTGCTATTGCGATGTTATTTTTTCTCGTCAAGGTGCTTTTCAAGCGAAATGGTGAGTTTTCTTCGCAGCATATTCACGACAGTCAAGCTATGCATGAACGCGGTATTCACTGTGTGATGGATCAAGATAGTGAGATGCGTAGCAAGAAATGTACAGCTGTGGAGGAAAGGAGAAGGAAATAATATAAAATTAAAGAATAATAAACAAAAAATTAGATGAAAAAGAACATGTTTAAGACATTGTCAGTTGCTGCTGTCGCAGTCTTCGCACTCACTGCATGCAACAATGCTGCTCCCAAGATGGACGAGCAGCCTGTTGAAACCCCTCAAGGAGGCATGAAAATAGCTTACGTCGAAGTGGATTCTTTAGCTTCGCAGTACCAGTTCTGTATTGACTATACCAAGATTCTGGAGAAGAAGCGTACTAATGCCACAAACACGCTGAACCAGAAAGGGCAGCAGTTACAGGCTGCAATGAACAATTTCCAGCAGAAGATCAACAACAACCAGTTCCGTAGCCGTGAGGAGGCCGAGAGCGCCCAGCTGGCCATTCAGCGCAGTCAGCAGTCACTACAGGAGTTGCAGAACCGTCTGGGTGCCGAGTTGGAGAAGGAAGCTGCAGACTATTCGATAGCCCTGCGTGACTCACTCGACCATTTCCTGACTATATATAATAAGGATAAGAAGTTCGACCTCATCCTATCGAAAACGGATGCTACCAGCAATATTTTGTTTGCTGACAAGCGCTATGATATTACCCAAGATGTCATTAATGGCCTGAACAAGCGTTACAAGCCTACACCTGCTACGACACAGAAGAAGGAGGACAAGGCAGAGTAAGATTCTGCTTCAGTCCTTGACGGATATCGGAGTCCGCAACTCCCAGAATGCCACGGCTGCCGCTGCCGCCACATTGAGTGAATCGACACCATGAGACATTGGGATACGTACGACATAGTCACAGTTGGCAATAGTATCCATTGGCAGTCCGTCACCTTCAGTTCCCATAATGACAGCCAGTCGTTCTGTCTGTTTCAGCCTCTTGTCATCCAACGGGAGGCTGTTTTTAGTCAATGCCATTGCTGCCGTGCTGAAACCATAGCTGTTCAGCTCACGCACATCATTGCTCATCCACGTCCAAGGAATCAGGAAAACACTGCCCATCGAAACACGTATAGACCTGCGGTTTAAAGGGTCGCATGAATCCGGAGTCAACAATACTGCATCGATGCCCAATGCTGCTGCCGAACGGAAGATGGCTCCAATGTTGGTGGTGTCAGTTACTCCCTTGATGACGACAATACGTCGCGCACCCCTGCAGATGGTTTCGACAGGTTGTGGCAGTGGACGATGCATGGCACACAGCACGCCACGAGTCAGTGTGTACCCCGTCAGTTCAGTCAGCAGGTCACGGCTGCCAGTATAGACAGGAATGTCACTGCAACGTCCGATGATGTCATGTGCATCTCCGTCAATATGTTTCCTTTCACACAGCAGTGATACTGGCTCATAACCAGCATCCAGTGCGACGCGTATCACCTTAGGACTTTCTGCAATAAATAGTCCCTTCTCCGGTTCCAGCGTCATACGCAGTTGGGTTTCCGTTAACGTACTGAACACTTCAACACCTGGTTGTTGCAATGAGGTTATTTCAATAATCGGCATATAAAACAATGATTTGTTGTGCAAAATTACATTTATTTTCCCATTTGTGAGTTTATTCTGCAAATTATTTCCTAATTTTGCAAAAAAATTATGATTCAGGAATATCAACTACGGCTTTTGCCCTATATTGCAGCCAACGAGCAAAGTCTGCGCCGTTATTTAGCTGAAGAGTATGGATATGATGAACGTACACTGACGGCAGTGCGTGTGTTGAAACGCAGTATCGATGCCCGCCAGCGTACTATCTATGTAAACTTGAAGGTTCGTGCCTATATCAATGAACAGCCTACCGATGATGAATATATTCATACCGAGTACCTTGACGTGAGCAGTTGTCCGCAGGTCATTGTTGTTGGAGCCGGACCCGGTGGATTGTTTGCTGCCTTGCGACTCATCGAGCGAGGGCTGCGTCCTATCGTCCTGGAACGTGGAAAAGATGTGCATGAACGCAAAAAAGATCTGGCACGCATTCGGCAGGAACAGCGTGTGGATCCCGAAAGCAACTACAGCTTCGGTGAGGGTGGCGCAGGCGCCTATTCTGACGGCAAACTCTATACGCGTAGCAAGAAGCGTGGTTCTGTGGAGAAAGTGCTCAACGTATTCTGTCAACACGGTGCCTCAACGGCTATCCTTGCCGATGCCCATCCGCATATTGGTACAGACCGTCTGCCTCGTGTCATCGAAAACATGCGTAATAATATAATAAGGTGTGGTGGTGAGGTACATTTCCAGACGAAGATGACAAGGCTGATAACCATCGACCACGGAGCCTGTACCCGTTGTGTGGGAGTGGAAACTGTTGATTTGGTCAGTGGCCGTAGCTCAACGTATATGGGACCAGTTATCTTGGCAACAGGTCACAGTGCCCGTGATGTATATCGCTATCTGGCCGAGGCGAAGGTCGAGATGGAAGCCAAGGGCATTGCCGTTGGTGTACGCCTGGAGCACCCGTCGGAGCTAATAGACCAGATACAGTATCACTCGAAGCAAGGTCGTGGGAAGTATTTGCCAGCAGCCGAATACACATTTGTCACTCAAACTGGTCAGCGAGGCGTTTATTCTTTCTGCATGTGTCCTGGAGGTTTTGTCATTCCTGCCGCTACCGACAAGGAACAGATTGTGGTGAACGGCATGAGTCCGAGCAATCGCAACGGACAGTGGAGCAACTCGGGAATGGTGGTTGAAATCCGTCTGGAGGATGTTGGTGGCGATGTGTCATTGTCTGGCCAGAACAATATAAGTAATGAGTATCCTGCTCCCCTGCGAATAATGTACTTTCAGGAACAGTTGGAACGCCTGTGTTGGCAACAGGGAAACATGAAGCAGACAGCTCCGGCACAGCGTATGGCAGATTTCGTGAACGGACGGTTGAGTTACGACCTGCCGCGTAGCAGTTATGCTCCAGGACTGATTTCTTCGCCGTTGCACTTCTGGTTGCCGCCCATGATTAGCAAACGGCTGCAGGAAGGTTTCAAGACCTTTGGTCGTCAGGCACATGGATTCCTGACCAATGATGCGGTGATGATGGGCGTCGAGACACGCACGTCGTCGCCGGTTCGCATCCTCCGTGATGCCGAGACGCTTATGCATGTCCGTCTGGAAGGGCTGTTCCCCTGTGGCGAGGGTGCCGGCTATGCCGGAGGTATTGTCTCTGCCGCCATCGACGGTGAGCGCTGTGCCGACATGTGTGCGGCTTGGATGAAATCAGACATTATATGAATTTAAATAATTAAGTGTATGGCAACTAAAAAGAAACTGTTAATTGGAGGAGGTATAGGTTGTGGCCTGCTGGCCATTTTGGGCGTTATCATTGCCGCAGTAGTTGGGTACGGTGTCTATAGCTTCAACAAAAAAGATCCAAAGAAGGTGTTGGAGGTGTTTGAAGAGGATACCATCTTTACTTTGGGCTCAAACATGGGAGCCGGAGGTGGTGAGGTGACTTATGAACGCTGGTTCTTCAACGAGAACAAGATAGGTTATTATGTATATCTGGTTGATTCAGGCGGCTTTAGCCTCAGTCGTTCAGAAGACAAGGACATTACCAACGATTTCGAATATTTCATTGACAAAAGGACCAATTCTATCGAGTTCAACAATTATGTGATATCGTTTGATTTCAACAATCAGAGCTACAAATTGTACGACGCATCCTCAGAGATATTATATGACAGCAGGGATACAGACGGTGGTATGCCGTTGGAACTGATAGATGCCGATTGGGGAAAGATTCGAAAGCTTTTCTACCTGTAATATAGTGACTCAGAACCGGTGGACGAAGGTACTTTCGCTGGAAAATGAAAAGAAAAACATGTTTTCCTTTTGCATTTTGCTCACTAATTTGTACCTTTGCATGCGTTTTTAAAGACATCAAATAACATTGCAATGAATATTTCGTATAAATGGTTGAAAGAGTACGTTGATTTCACGCTGACACCACAGGAGGTATGCGACGCGCTGACATCGACGGGACTTGAAGTTGACGCACTCGAAGAAGTGCAAAGCATCAAGGGCGGTCTGAAGGGTCTTTATGTAGGCAAGGTGTTGACCTGCGAGATGCACCCTAATTCCGACCACCTGCATGTGACGACCGTCGATCTGGGTCGTGAGGAACCTTCGCAGATTGTCTGTGGAGCTCCCAACGTGGCAGCTGGACAGAAAGTCATTGTCGCCGATTTGGGTTGTGTACTCTATGATGGAGACAAAGAGTTTCTGATTAAGAAGTCGAAACTGCGTGGTGTTGATTCTTGCGGCATGATCTGTGCCGAGGATGAGATCGGTATCGGGACCTCACATGAGGGTATTATCGTTTTGCCTGAAGATGCCGTAGTGGGTACACCAGCTGCTGAGTATTATCACTTGGAGAGTGACTGGCTCATTGAGGTAGATATTACTGCCAACCGTGCCGATGCCCTATCACACTGGGGCGTTGCTCGTGACCTCTATGCATGGCTAAAGCAGAACGGCTACGAGACTTCGCTGCATCGTCCGGATGTTTCGGCATTCACCGTTGATGACCACTCTCTTCCTATTGAGGTGGAAATCGCCAATACCGACGCTTGCAAACGCTATGCATGCGTGAGTGTTACCGACTGCGAGGTAAAAGAGAGTCCTGAATGGCTGAAGAACAAACTGACCACCGTCGGTTTGCGTCCTATTAATAATATTGTGGACATCACGAACTACGTGATGATGGCGTACGGACAACCTTTACATACGTTCGATGCCGATATGGTGACAGGGAACAAGATTGTCGTTAGGACGATGCCCGAAGGCACGCCCTTTGTCACGCTCGATGATGTGGAACATAAACTCTCCGACCATGATCTCGCCATTTGCAATGCAGAGGAACCGATGTGTATAGCCGGTGTGTTTGGCGGCAAGGGTAGTGGAACCTACGAGACAACCCGCAACATCGTGCTGGAGTCGGCATATTTCCACCCTACATGGATACGTAAGTCCGCTCGCCGTCATGGTCTGTCAACAGATGCTTCATTCCGTTTTGAACGTGGCATCGACCCCAATGGCATCATCTATGCTCTGAAGCAGGCTGCACTCCTTTGTAAGGAGTTGGCTGGCGGCAAGGTGTCAATGGAAATCTGTGACTTCTATCCTGAGCCTATATTAAACCCGAAGGTGGAACTGAACTACGAATATGTCCATTCACTTGTTGGCAAGGAGATTCTTGTGGATACCATCAAGAGTATCTGTGAATCGCTGGAAATGAAGATTTTGGAGGAAAAGTCCCAAGCACTCGTACTGGAGGTGCCTGCCTACCGAGTTGATGTACAGCGTCCTTGTGATGTTGTGGAAGATATCCTGCGTATATATGGATATAATAATGTGGAGATACCTACGCAACTGAAGTCCTCACTTGTCATTAAGGGCGAGGAAGACCGTAAACACAAGCTGCAGAATCTGGTCAGTGAACAGCTGGTAGGTGCAGGTTTCAATGAGATACTGAACAACTCACTGACAAAGGGTGCCTACTATGCAGACACCTCGGGGGCAGTGGGGGAGGCTTCCCTTGTCAGAATTATGAACCCCCTCTCCAGCGACCTGAACGTGATGCGTCAGTCCCTGTTGTATGGTGGATTGGAAAGTATTGCCTACAACGTGAATCGTAAGAACCCCAACCTGCGGTTCTTTGAATTCGGAAACTGCTATTTCTTCGACACGGAACGTCAGAACAACGATAACCCCATGCAAGCATATAAGGAAGAGAACTACCTTGGCCTTTGGGTAACTGGTAAGCGTGTGGAAGGCTCTTGGGCACATCCCAACGAGGATAGCACCTACTATGAGTTGTCTGCCTATGTGCAGAACATCTTGCAGCGTATCGGTCTCCAGCAGTGTGCTATTGTGACAAAGAAGTCGGAGAACCCAGTCTTTTCTATCGGTTTGCAGATAGAGACACGTGGCGGCAAGGTGCTCGCTGAGATGGGTATCCTGTCGAAGAAACTGCAGAAACAGTTTGACCTGCATCAGTCCGTATATTTTGCCGAGCTTAACTGGACACAACTGATGAAAGCGACGAAGAAAAACGTAACGCTCTATAGTGAAATCTCCAAGCATCCTGCCGTCAGTCGCGACCTTGCTTTGTTGGTCGATAACACTGTAGAGTTTGCCCAGATTGAGCAGATTGCCCGACAAACAGAGCGTAAGCTATTGAAAAAAGTGGAATTGTTTGATGTCTATGAGGGCAAGAACCTGCCGGCAGGCAAGAAATCGTATGCCGTAAACTTCATCCTTCAGGATACGGAGCGCACGATGAACGACAAGCAGATCGATGCCAGCATGCAGAAACTCATTGCAAATCTGAAGAAGCAGCTTAATGCTGAATTGAGATGATTCACGAAATAATGATATAACATCATAACGAAATAACAAAAAATAAAAAACAAAATGGGAAGAGCATTTGAATATCGTAAAGCAGCAAAGCTGAAGAGATGGGGTCACATGGCCAAGACATTTACCAAGATTGGCAAACAGATTGCCATTGCCGTAAAGTCTGGAGGTCCGGATCCAGACATGAACCCTGCGCTGCGTGCCTGCATCGCAAACGCTAAGCGTGAGAATATGCCGAAAGACAACATTGAACGTGCCATCAAAAATGCTATGGGCAAGGACCAGAGCGATTACAAGGAAGTGACTTATGAGGGATATGGCCCTCATGGCATTGCCATCTTTGTTGAGACTCTGACTGACAATACTACCCGCACCGTGGGTGATGTCCGCTCGGTGTTCAACAAGTTCAGTGGAAATCTTGGCACACAGGGTAGCCTGTCGTTCCTATTCGACCACAAAGCCGTCTTTACTTTCAAGAAGAAGGACGGTCTCGATATGGACGAACTGATATTGGATCTGATTGACTACGGCGTAGAGGACGAGTTCGACGAGGACGAGGAAGAAAACAGCATAACTATCTACGGTGATCCGCAGTCGTTTGGTGCTATTCAGAAGCATCTGGAAGAGAACGGCTTTGAGGTGACTGGTGCAGAGTTCACTCGTATTCCCAACGACCTTAAAGACGTGACAGCCGAAGAGCGTGAGACCATTGATAAGATGGTAGAACGCCTGGAGGACTTCGATGATGTCCAGACGGTTTATACAAACATGAAACCAGAAATCTAGTTTTACTAATAATGAGTATGGAGTAATTAGTAATTGTGATTACTTTATTAGCAGCGAACAGAAGATGATAGAACGTCATTATGGTCGTGCATAGTAATCATAATTACTAATTTCTAATTTTATCGCTTATTGTTTATTATAGTCCTTAGACGTGAACGTCGTTTCGAAGAGTACCATTCCCTTATTAGCAGTGGAATGATAGATGTATCGAATATTGTATCCATGATCGCGTGCACCTTTCAGAGCCGTAGCATTCTTCACTTCGTTCAGCAACAGTTCGCGGGGATTAGTCTGTTTGATTGCCATCATGTTGTCGGCAGCACCTGTTAATGTATAGTAATAACTGACGGTGAGTGCCTGCTTGTCGAATGTCATGCTGTCGATAATAGTGTTTTGATTAATCTGTGCAGGACATTTCTTTAATGTAAATTCCTTTGCATCACGGGCACAACGATCTTCGTATGACTCTTGGCAAGCCATCAGAAATAAGGTGGCAATTGCAATATATAGTATCTTCTTCATAGCTGTTATATTATTTTCGCATGCAAAAATACAAAAAAATCATAATTATCATACTATTATTCGTAACTTTTTTGTAATTTTGCAACTTAAAGTGATAAGGATAATATTGTCATGAACCATATCAGAAACTTTTGCATCATAGCACACATCGACCATGGTAAGTCAACCTTGGCCGATAGGATGTTGGAATTTACCAAAACCATACAGGTAACAGAAGGTCAGATGTTGGATGATATGGACTTGGAACGTGAGCGTGGCATCACTATCAAAAGTCATGCTATCCAGATGGAATACACCCATCATAACGAGAAATACATCTTGAACCTGATAGATACTCCGGGACACGTTGATTTCTCCTACGAGGTATCGCGAAGCATTGCAGCCTGTGAAGGTGCTCTGCTCGTGGTTGATGCTACACAAGGTGTACAGGCACAGACTATTTCGAACCTTTATATGGCAATTGATCATGACTTGGAGATTATCCCCGTCATCAATAAGATTGATATGCCGAGTGCAATGCCCGACGAGGTAGAAGACGAGATTGTAGAATTGCTGGGATGCAAGCATGAAGAGATTATCCGTGCTTCTGGAAAAACGGGTGAAGGCGTTGAGGAAATTCTTGATGCCGTGGTTGAACGTATACCGCATCCCACAGGTAACGAAGACGCACCGCTTCAGGCACTTATTTTTGATTCGGTGTTTAATTCCTTCCGTGGAATCATTGCATATTTCAAGATACTCAATGGTGTTATCCGCCAGGGTGAGAAGGTCAAGTTCTTCAATACTGGTATGGAATATGTAGCCGATGAGGTGGGTGTGCTCAAGATGGATATGATTCCTCGCAAGGAGCTGCGTACTGGTGACGTGGGCTATATTATCAGCGGCATCAAGGATTCCAAGGAGGTGAAGGTAGGTGACACTATTACCCATGTGGCCCGTCCGTGCGACAAGGCCATTGAGGGTTTCCAGGAAGTGAAACCAATGGTGTTTGCCGGTGTCTATCCAATCGATCCCACAGATTACGAGAACTTGCGCGCCTCTTTGGAAAAACTGCAGCTTAACGATGCCTCGCTGACCTTCACGCCAGAATCGTCCGTAGCCCTTGGTTTCGGCTTCCGTTGCGGTTTCCTGGGTTTGTTACACATGGAGATTGTACAGGAACGCCTTGACCGTGAGTTCAATATGGACGTTATAACCACCGTGCCCAATGTGTCGTATATCTGTTACGACAAGCAGGGTGGGGAGAAAGAGGTACATAATCCGTCAGGTTTGCCCGACCAGACACTGATAGACCATATCGAGGAGCCTTACATCAAGGCCAGTATCATCACGACAACCGACTTCATCGGTCCCATCATGACGCTTTGTCTTGACAAGCGTGGTGAGTTGATCGACCAGCAGTTCGTCAGCGGAAATCGTGTGGAGATTCATTTCTACCTGCCGCTTGGTGAGATTGTCATCGACTTCTACGACAAGCTGAAGAGCATCTCCAAGGGCTATGCGTCATTCGACTATTACATTGACTCATTCCGTCCCTCGAAACTTGTCAAACTCGACATTTTGCTGAACGGAGAACCGGTTGATGCCCTTTCCACACTGACCCATCAGGACAATGCAGTGACGTTTGGCCGTCGTATGTGTGAAAAACTCAAGGAACTGATACCTCGTCAGCAGTTCGACATCGCGATCCAGGCAGCCATAGGTGCCAAGATTATTGCTCGCGAGACAGTCAAGCAAGTGAGAAAAGATGTGACGGCAAAGTGCTATGGCGGTGATGTCAGCCGTAAGCGAAAACTTCTTGAGAAACAGAAACGGGGAAAGAAGCGCATGAAACAGATTGGGAATGTAGAAGTACCACAGAAAGCCTTCCTCGCAGTACTGAAACTTGATTAAAATAACAAACACTATAATGTTTAACTAATTGACTATGACAAAAATAAGCCTGACACCCCGAGACATCGCACGTGAACTAGCACGTCGATACAGTACAATGACACATGAGGAACTGGATGTTCTTGAGAAAGTGCTTGTACCAATGAAATTCCAAAAGGGCGAGGTGATTCTCGCTGAGGGTGAGATATGTACTAACATTTATTGGATTGCACGTGGACTAGTAAGACAATTCTATTTTAAGAATGGCAAGGAGTTGACTGAATACATGGCTACCGAAAACAATATTTGTATGTGTATAGAGAGTCTCTTCAAAGAAGAACCGACGCGTCTGCAGATTATGGCACTGGAACCTACTATTCTCTATGCTATGCCTAAAGAAGCTTTGGAACAGGCGAGTATCCGTAGTGTAAATATCCAGATGCTATATCGTAAAATTCTTGAGGAATCGCTCATCCTGAGTCAGGTACATGCTGACATGCTCCGTTTTGAGTCGGCTCAGGATCGTTATGTGAAGCTGGTGAAGCGTCAGCCACAGCTTGTGCTGCGAGCACCGTTAGTATATATTGCCAGCTATCTGCAGATGACGCCAGAAACGTTGAGCCGTGTCCGTACCTCTGCTTTGCTAGGTTGAGTTCATTTGGAAATAATCTGGGAGAATCTTTATTTGACGGAAAAAACAAAAAAAAGAAACCTGTCCTTCAAGTACGAGGGACAGGTTTCTTACGTTTATTCGAAACTATTTGCAGTCTTTATGCTAGTGCAATGGTCAGACCTGCCATGACAATAGAGACCATCGACATCAGTTTAATGAGGATATTTAATGAAGGACCACTGGTATCTTTGAACGGGTCACCTACGGTGTCACCCACGATGGTAGCCTTATGGGCAAACGATCCCTTACCTCCGAAGTTACCTTCCTCTACGTTTTTCTTCGCATTGTCCCAAGCACCACCAGCATTAGCCATGAAGACTGCCAGTGTGAAACCGCAGGTCAGACCACCAACAAGCAGTCCGAGTACGCCGGCCACACCAAGCACACAGCCAACAACAATGGGGATTGCGATAGCAAGCAGTGATGGGAATATCATTTCATGTTGTGCAGCACGGGTCGAAATTTCCACACAAGAACCATAGTCGGGCGTTGCTTTGCCTTCAAGGATGCCTTTGATCTCGCGGAACTGACGGCGTACTTCCTCGACCATTTTCTGGGCAGCACGTCCTACAGCCTCCATTGTTAGACCACAAAACAGGAAGGCTGCCATTCCGCCAATGAAGGCACCAACAAGTACCTTCGGGTTCATCAGTGTCACTTGGAAGTAGTTCATGAAGTCGGGGATAGTAGCTTGTGCGGCATTGATGACTTCACCCTTCAAGTTAGTAAGCTGCATACCTGTTCGTTCCATCGCTATCTTCACTTCTTCTATGTATGAGGCCAACAATGCCAGAGCCGTTAGGGCAGCAGAGCCGATGGCAAAGCCCTTACCAGTGGCAGCGGTTGTGTTTCCTAATGCGTCGAGTGCATCAGTGCGATGACGAACCTCTTCACCCAGCTCACTCATTTCTGCATTACCGCCGGCATTATCGGCAATCGGACCGTAGGCATCAGTAGCCAGCGTGATACCTAGTGTAGAGAGCATACCTACGGCAGCGATACCTATTCCATAAAGGCCTTTTGACAGAGCTTCTGCTGACATATCGGTATTAAAACCATTGGCGCAGAGATAGCTCAGCATAATGGCAACACCGATGGTAACCACTGGAATGCAAGTCGAAATCATACCCGTTCCTATACCTTTAATTATAACGGTGGCGGAACCAGTCAGACCAGCTTCAGAAATCTTTTGTGTCGGTTTGTATGAATGAGATGTGTAGTACTCGGTAGCCTGTCCAATGATGACACCGGCAGTAAGGCCAGTGATTACTGAGAATGACAGACCCAGCCAGTTGTCTATTTCTAACAGGTAGAGGATGGCAAAAGTAGCTGCAGCAATAAGCACTGCCGATACGTTGGTACCTAATGACAGTGAACGCAGCAAATCCTTCATTGTAGCACCTTCCTTGGTGCGAACGAGATAGATACCGAAGATGCTTAAGAATACGCCCACAGCGGCAATCAGCATCGGAGCGATAACGGCACGTAACTGCATATCGGGTACCATAGCAAAGGCTGTAGCACCAAGAGCTGCTGTAGAGAGTATTGAACCACAGTATGACTCATAGAGATCGGCACCCATACCGGCAACATCGCCTACATTGTCGCCTACGTTGTCAGCAATGGTGGCCGGATTGCGCGGGTCATCCTCAGGAATGTCAGCCTCGACCTTTCCTACGATATCAGCACCTACGTCAGCAGCCTTTGTATAAATACCACCGCCTACACGGGCAAACAACGCCTGCGTCGAAGCACCCATACCGAAAGTCAGCATGGTCGTTGTGATGGTAATAAGTGCCATCTGGTCACCATGATAGACAAAGGATAGAGCAAAGAACCAGCCCGCAATGTCGAGAAGTCCGAGTCCTACAACTGTAAGTCCCATCACTGCCCCCGAGCGGAATGCAATTTTAAGACCGGCATCCATGCTCTTTCGAGCGGCATTAGCGGTACGGGCAGAAGCGTAGGTGGCAGTCTTCATACCAAAGAAGCCAGCCAGTCCACTGAAAAAACCTCCCGTAAGGAAAGCAAACGGCACCCATGGATTCTGCCAATGCAGCACATAGGCCATCACCGAGAAGATAATAGCAAGTACAACAAAGACAATGCCCACTACCTTGTACTGTTGTTTCAAATAGGCCATGGCACCTCGGCGCACATGTCCAGCAATCTCTCTCATGCGCGGTGTTCCCTCGTCAGAGCCCATCATGGAGCGGAAGAAAAACCACGCCATGGCCAGTGCAACCACCGATGCGATGGGCACGAACCAAAATGCAAAAGGAATAGTCATAAGCGTGTTATTGGTAAAAAATGATTGTGTGCTGATTAATCGTCAACGTAGTCTTCCAGACCTTCGGCATCCTCATCAGGATCAGTCTCTATCTCAAATGTTGTGCGATAGTTGTCCTCATTGATGTCCTCGTCGTCGAACGACATAGGTTCTTCAGGCTCGTCGTCTTCTTCATCGTGATTTCTGTAGTTATCCTCGGGCAGATCTGCGTCTTCATCCTCTTCGTCATCAAAGGTGCGTTCTGACTGAAACTTTAGACGCGGTTTCTCTGCCTCTGGCTTCAGCTTGGCAAAGATAGCCTCAACCCAAGAGCCTTTCGAAACTTCCAATACCTCGTAGCCGTCAGCAATCTTTTTTTCGTACATACCACCTGGCTTGTGCAGGCGGTCTTTCGGTAGGGTAGTGGTAGAGATGTCGAAACCACTTTCGATGATGTCCTGAATAGACTGCGAGAGTGAGTCCCATCCACCGCCGAAATTACGGTCAAGTACTTCGACCAGTTTGGCTGCCGAGATGTGACGGATATTCTCATAGGTTAGGTCTGTGACACGCATGATAGGACGTTTCTTGATGGCCCAGGTTATCTTAGTCTGGTCGTCCAGCCTGATTTGACCAACCTTGTAGCCTTGTTTGGTGTATTTCTTCTTGGCTGCATCCTTGTCTTCGTCCTTCACCTCTTCAATCATAAAAGCACTGCGAATGATGTCGGTGTAGCGGCGCAAGTTCTCACGCACGTCGGAGTCCTTATCGACACTGTCCCACATACGGAAGATGTCATTCTCCTGAACGTCCCAAACGGAACTTTTGGTCAGTGTCTTCAGCGAAAGTGCTTTCTTGGACGCCGGAACTGACGGGTCTTGTTTTGTCTTCATATCTGTTTTAAACTAATTGATTTCTGTATGATGGCTACAAAGGTACGAATAAGTAAGAAATAATCCAAATATTTCTTGTAGAAAATTTTTGATTAATTTCTGGTAGAAATTCTTTCCTTTTCTTATTTTATTTTGTACCTTTGTCCCAAAATCAAAAAAATGTCACAGCCTTTAGCAGAACGACTACGTCCGCGTACACTTGACGACTATATCGGACAGCACCATCTGGTGGGCGAAGGTGCCGTGTTGCGCCGCATGATTGATGCAGGTCGCATTTCCTCTTTTATCCTCTGGGGACCGCCAGGTGTCGGCAAGACTACGTTGGCACAAATCATTGCTCATAAGCTTGAGGTTCCGTTCTATACGCTGTCGGCTGTGACGAGTGGTGTAAAGGATGTTCGTGATGTCATTGAGCGGGCACAAAAAGAAAGGTTCTTCAATCAGGCTTCACCTATTTTATTTATAGATGAGATACACCGCTTTTCAAAGTCACAGCAAGATTCCTTACTGGGTGCTGTCGAGAAAGGGGTTGTTACGCTTATTGGTGCTACAACTGAGAACCCTTCATTCGAGGTTATCCGCCCGTTGCTCTCCCGCTGTCAGGTTTATGTACTCCAGTCGTTGGAGAAAGAAGACCTCTTACTGTTACTCGACCGAGCTATTCGTACCGATTATGTTCTGAAAGAGCGGAACATCGAAATGAAGGAAACTGGTGCTCTTTTAAGATATAGTGGAGGTGATGCCCGTAAACTGCTTAATATCCTGGAACTTGTAGTAGAAAGTGAAGAATCTGATTCAACCGTTGTTGTCACAGATGAGCTTGTCAATCTGCGCCTCCAACAGAACCCGTTAGCCTATGATAAGGATGGTGAGATGCACTATGACATCATCTCTGCGTTCATCAAGAGTATCCGAGGCAGTGATCCTGACGCAGCACTCTATTGGATGGCCCGAATGATTGAGGGTGGAGAAGACCCGCAGTTCATTGCCCGACGGCTGGTCATCTCTGCGGCTGAGGATATCGGACTCGCTAACCCCAATGCACTGCTGCTGGCCAATGCCGCTTTCGATGCTGTCATGAAGATAGGATGGCCTGAGGGACGCATTCCATTGGCGGAGGCAACAGTCTATCTGGCTACCTCGCCCAAGAGCAACTCCGCTTATCTTGGCATCGACGCTGCCCTCTCGCTGGTTCGTGAGACGGGTAATCTGCCTGTTCCTCTGCCGCTGCGCAATGCACCAACCAAGCTGATGAAATCCCTCGGATATCATGATGGCTACAAATATGCCCACGACTATCCTGGTAATTTTGTCGAACAGCAGTACCTGCCCGATGAGGTCCGGCACCAGCGTTTATGGCACGCCCAGCATTCCCCTTCGGAAGAAAAGCTTTACCAGCAGATGCTTCGCTGTTGGGGTAAACGCTATGAGAAATAACTAATGAACTATTACCTTCTTACCATTGTATATGTATAGTCCTTTCGTTGAAGGCTTTTCATTCAGACGGCGGCCGTCAGCCGTGTACCAGTAACCATTCTCTTCGCCCATTGAAGAGGCGGCGGAGTTGAGGCTGTTAATACCTGTTGTACCGTTGCCCTCACAAAGCCAGTTGAAGGTTGCGGCACAGCTCCTCATGATGATGAGTGCCGTCAGGAATGTCACACCGGCCTCGAAATGGTCGCTCTCGCTGAACGTATCATCGATGCGGTACACGCTGCCCTCGCCCTGAGGGTGGGCGTCGCGGAAGGAGAGGAAGTTGCCGTATGGCACTATAACATCGGCTTTCGAGTGAAAGAACTGTATGCGGTGCTGGGGTGCCCAGCCTGTAGTCACGGAGTTGTCGGACAAGGCACGATGTAGTGCTTGCATGACGTTTGCGCTATTCCCCGGCACTGAGACATAATGGCTTACATCCGACAGGTATTCATAGACGTCAGGCGTGAGCATCTTCTCCAACTTACCCCATACCTTGCCTTCTGTTGGACTTTCAAAAAGTTCTGCCATCTGTTCAGGCGTGTAATGACGGTCTGGTGTGTCAAGACCTGTCTGCAACTGGTTGTACCACATCTCGGCTATCTGATCGGTGGTATAGGCCTTGCTGTCTATCCAGTCGAGCACGCCCGTATCGAGCAGTTGCTGCGACAAGATGTCCTCAATACCGTACGAAGCCAAATCGGAATGAGTCTCACACATACCCTTCAGAATCAGGGGCACTACGACGGGTAGGGTGGCCAGGCCTTTCCTGTGTGCCGTTTGTACGTCATAGCTTGTTCCGTTGTCTTCGAAATAGTAGCGCATGGTGGTCACCAGGTCGTATGGTCCGTCACCGCAGAAACTGCCCTGAAAGTGCAAGTCATCGGCAAGTCCCAGCTCTTCAATCTGACGTTGTGTAGCCAGGCTGACGGCTCCGCCTTGTGAGTATCCTATGCTGAACGAGCGCCAGTCGCTCTTCATCGGTAGCAGTTCGCCACCTTCCAAGGCTATCTTTTGGTAGAGCGACAACCCGTATTTTACAGCATCGATTACCTGCTGTGCTGTCAGGCGTTGCGAGAGGTAGGGGTGTGGCACGTCTTTTGTCACGCCGTAGCCCTCATAGTCCGGGGCAATGACGATGCAATGGCCGACATAATTGGCATATTCACCCGTGAAGAAGTTTCCGTGTTGACGACTTGGGAAGAGTTGCAACAAGTCTTGCTCTATGGAGAGTCCTGAAGTTGTAGAGGGGCAGTCGGTGTCGGCTGTCATGGTAAAGTGGCAGTAGATGTGCAGGCTTTCAATGCTGTCCGTCACTTGTTTGTCGCCGGGTGTCCAGGCGAAGAGTGCCGATGAGAGTACTGTCGGTTCGCCTGCCGCATTGACAGACGGATAATTGAAGGTGAAAACGGTACATGCGTCCGCTTTCTTGATTTCTGTCAGCGTCTCTGAGGGCTGTGCTGTTTGAGCCGATGCTATGCCGGCACAGCAAACGAAAATAGCAATCAGCACCGCGACTTTTACGGGTTTTGTCTTTGACAGCAAGCCAAGCACAATGCCGATGATCAGGATGGGAACACCAAGCAGGAAGCAGAGGTGCAGGCCGATGGCAGACATAGCGACCGACAGCGTAAAACCTACTGCCAGACCAGTTAACATTCGAGTGATGCTGATGTAGCTGGGCGTGCGACCTTTCGACAGGCTGCCGGCGATTGAAAACAGCAGGCCGAACATAAAGCCGCCCTGTTGTCCGATGCCCTGTAGCAGCATGACAACAGCAACGATACCCACCATCGAGTTTATTCCCGTCTGTGAGATGTTCATCATCGTATAGAGCAGCAGGGCCAGTCCCAGCCCTATCAGGAATGGTGCAACACCGCGTGCTGTGTCGTGGGTCATGCTGCTGAACATTCCCTTTATGCCACCTGCAACACCGACAAAGGGAAGCTTCTTCTGGAACAACGGTAGTATGGCAGAGTTCACGAACACTGCCATGACAACCTTACCTACTATGCCCCCCAATGCACCAAGCACACCTCCGAACAGACCGCCTTCGGCATACGACAGGAAACTGACAATCTTCAGGGGCAGTGGTAATGTCATAACAGACGACAGCCAGCCTATTACCAGCCATACGGCACCCAGTACCAACGTCGGCAATAGGCGCAACGGATGCTTGAACACCTCCAGACTCTGACGGGCATAGTTCTTCAGGTATTGCACTACACCCACATGCTCATTATTATTCATCTA
>CAJOQT010000093.1 GCA_905236875.1 uncultured Prevotella sp.
ATACCACAAAGGTACGACTTTTTCTTGAATTACACAAGTAACTAGTTGATTATTAATAACTTAATTTATAGAACATCCCTATAATAATTCTCTTGCTATCCAGGCACAAGCCTCAGCATCAGCGAGAGCATTGTGATGATTCTCCAGTTGATAACCACACTCTGCTGCTACGGTGTGAAGCTGATGGTTGGGCAAATACTTGAAACAGCGACGAGCAGCACAAAGCGTGTCATAGAACTCATAGTCTGGATAATCCATCTGATAAACACGAAACACAGCTTTCAGGCAGCCTTCGTCAAAAGGCTTGTTGTGGGCCACGAGGGGTAAACCCTCAATCAAGGGCTCTATCTGTGCCCACACTTTGGGGAACACGGGGGCATCTTCAGTATCTTCCCGGCAGAGGCCATGCACCTGAGAGCACCAGTAATTATAGTAGTTCGGTTCCGGCTGAATGAGCGAGTAGAAAGAATCTACAATCTCACCGTCACGCACAATCACCACTCCTACGGAGCAAACGCTACTGCGCTCGTTGTTGGCGGTCTCAAAATCTATTGCTGCAAAGTCTCTCATACTGTGTACTTGTTGTTCATTCTACTGATGATTCCTGCTATCTCTTGACGAAGCGACAGTGGCTCCAGCACTTCCATTGTCTCGCCATTCCAAAGCAACTCCTGAATAAAGTCATAAGATGGGCGTAGATGGTAAGTGAAGATGCTGTATTCTTCATTACGCTCTTTCTCTTCCTGCGACTCATGTAGCTTCAGGTCGCGGATATAGTTGGCCTGTCCTGCCGATACTTTCAACTTCACGTCTTGAGGTTCTGTCCGCTGGTCGGCTATAATGCCAAAACAACCATCGAAGTATTCCTGTGCACTCCAGTCCTTTGGCATTTCAAATGTTTCGTCCGTTGTATGAAGATCACAAATACGGTCAAGGGAATAGATGCGTGGCCCCTTCTCGTAATAATAAGAATAGGTGCTACGGGCAACCATATACCACCGCTGACGGAATAATTTCACGCAGTAGGGCTGCACATCAAAACTGTTTTCTTCGTCTTTCCAGTAGCTGTGGTAGGTGATATTGAGTACGCGATTCTCCTTCATCGCCCCGATGATGGGCTGCAGATAGTTCTGCCCTGAAGGGACATACTCCAACAGAATACGATCTTTGATGTTCTGACTGTTGGCTAAGGCATTGCTTACGCAGAACGTGTTGTAAAGCCATGAACGGAGACCATTTTTGCTAATGTCCTCCTCATTCATAATATAATAACGGTATTTCCCTTTCTGCTCGTTCTCGATGAACAGTCCGAACATGTCGGCAATGGCGTAGCGCCAGTTGTCGAAGGTACGCTTAGAAATTTCCACACCTCGGCTGATGTCGTCGTCAAGCCATTTCCGGTTCAGTTCCTCGAAGGAAATCTTCTTTGCCCGATGGATGGTCTCAATCACCCAGACGTATTTGCTGATGAGGCTTTGGCCTCTGTCGTTGTTAACCATATCATTTTGTATTTTTCTGCAAAAGTATGACGTAGCTACGCCAAATGGTGGCAGAGGTTTGAAATTTTGCACAAATATAATCATTATTTCATGGAGTTGGTACTTTTGGCTCACGTTTTTATAATTTATTTTGTACTTCGCTCGATTTAGATAAATTTCTTGCGCTCAAGAATGCAAATTTATTTGTATTCTCTTCGCTTAATCGAAATTTTGCTCTACCTTTGACCAGGTGGTCGAAAGTACTCACGTTCGAGAAAACAAAAGAAATATGATTTTTTTTTGGTTTTCTTCTCGCTTATTCGTACCTTTGCAGGCGGAAATGATATGATAGATTATCATGGGAGAGAAGATCAAGAAAATCAAGAAACTGAAAAAAATAAGAATACACCGCGAGGGGACTAATACTTTATTCTTTTCCTTTCTGCTGGCAGCAGCCATTGCCGTCGGGCTGTGGATGGGGTTTGAGACAAAGATTCCTTTCTGGTGTTTCGTGGCTCTTTTCGGTAGTGTATGGCTCGTGGTCCTCAACTTCTACCGTTGCCCCATTCGTTATTATAACGGTGAGACCGAGAAGATTGTCGTGGCTCCTGCCGATGGTAGGATCGTGGTGATTGAGGAAGTTGACGAGGACGAGTATTTCCATGACCGCCGACTGATGATCAGTATCTTTATGAGCCCGTTCAATGTGCATGCCAACTGGTTTCCTGTCGATGGCAAGGTCTTGTTCGTGAAACATAAGGACGGCAACTATCATAAGGCGTGGCTGCCCAAGGCCAGTGAAGAGAACGAGCATGCCGACATCATGATAGAAACGCCAGAGGGAGAAAAAGTGCTCTGCCGCCAGATAGCCGGAGCTATAGCGCGCCGTATCGTGACTTACGCCAAGGACAATGAGGACTGCTACATCGACGAGCATCTGGGATTCATCAAGCTGGGTTCGCGCGTCGATGTCTTCCTGCCTGTCGGCTCTGAGGTCTGTGTCAAGATGGGCCAGCCCACGACTGGTGATCAGACGATGATTGCAAAATTAGCATAATGTTTCATCTTTAAGGTTTAATTTTTAATGTTAAAGAAGCACATCCCCAATACGATAACCTGCTGCAACCTTGTTTCTGGCTGCATTGCCACCTATTGGGCTTTCCAAAGCAACTACGGGTTAGCCCTGCTGTTTATCGTGATTGGTGCTGTATTTGACTTCTTCGACGGCATGACGGCCCGGCTGTTGCATGTCAGCTCTCCCATTGGCAAGGAACTCGACTCACTGGCCGACGATATCACCTTCGGATTCGTACCCTCTGCCATCATATTCGGCTTCCTCCAATCCTACATGGCGGCAGCAAATACTTCTCTCCTTACTCTTCACTCCTTACTTCCCTATCTCGCCTTTGTGATGGCTGCGTTTTCAGCGTTGCGGCTGGCGAAGTTCAACCTTGACGAGCGACAGGCCTTGGGCTTTATCGGACTGCCTACACCTGCCAACGCCCTGTTCTGGGGTTCGCTGATTGTGGGATTGTCTTCTGTCTGTGGGCAAACCACAGAACACAGTGTGTTACCCGTTGACAGTGATCTGATGTCCTGTCTGCCGTACATCCTGCTGTTTATGATGTTCGTCAGCTGCTGGCTGCTGGTGTCCGAGATTCCTATGTTCGCCCTGAAGTTCAAGCACTGGGGATGGAAGGAGAACCGCATCAAGTACTTCTTCCTCATCACGTCTGCCTTGATCCTCGCATTCTTCGGCATCATCGGCATTGCCGTTGTCATTGCCTGGTATGTCGCATTATCAATACTCACTCACTATCTGACCAATAACAAATAAGTCATGGACAAAGCGTTTTTCGGTGTTCTGATATTTCTTTCCATCATTGTCATTATCGTTGGCGTAGTGATATTCCGTTTCTGTTATCGTATCTACAGCCGCATCAGGAATACCAAACGTGCCTTTGAGGATGCCGTGAACAATAATCAGCGTCGTGACTACACAGGCCGCAAGGCGCAGCAGTACCACTTTGATGAGCATGGCCGTAAGCGTTCTTCAGGAGGTGGAACACAGGAAGCTCCGCGTCGTGTGCAGACGCAGAGCGGAGAAGTGATTATCGACCATCGTTCTCAGGAACGTGAGAACAAGAAGATCTTCGACGACAATGACGGGGAGTACATAGATTTCACGGAGGGATAAGAGTTTAGTGTTGAGAGTTGAGCAACATTACCTCTGTGGCAGAACAAAAGTCTCTCAACACTCAACTCTCAACACTTAACAAGCGTACCAATCTCCTCGCCCTCCATTACCTTTTTCAGATTGCCTACTACGTCCATGTTGAAGACATAGATGGGCAGGTTATTGTCCTGACACATGCAGATGGCTGTCAGGTCCATCACCTTCAGGCCGCGTGCGAGAACCTCCTTATAAGTAATAACATCGAACTTGGTGGCTGTGGGGTCTTTCTCCGGGTCGGCAGTATAGACACCATCCACGCGGGTGCCCTTCAGCATGACGTCAGCCTCTATCTCAATACCACGCAGCGAGCTGCCGGTGTCGGTGGTGAAGTAAGGTGAACCCGTGCCTGCCGAGAAGATGCAGACATAGCCTTGCTCCATAGCCTCGATAGCCTTCCATTTGGTGTAAAACTCGCCGATGGGTTCCATACGGATGGCTGTCAGCACCTTGTTCTTCACCCCAACGGCTCCCAGTGCCGACGACAAAGCCAGCGAGTTGATGACGGTGGCACACATACCCATCTGGTCGCCCTTCACACGGTCAAAGCCCTTCTGCGAGCCTGACAGACCACGGAAGATGTTACCGCCGCCAATCACAATACCAATCTGAACGCCCATGTCGCTCACTTCCTTAATCTGCCGAGCATAGTCGCTCAGACGTTCAGGGTCTATTCCGTACCCCTGCTTTCCCATCAGGCTCTCGCCCGACAGCTTCAATAGAATCCTCTTAAACCTTGCCATAATCTTTTTGATTTTACTATTTTACAATTTACTTTTTTACTATTACTGGCGGTCTCTATAATTGTCCAATTGTCCGACAAAAGCGACTTCCTTGAACGCATAGCGGCGCTGCCGGCCACTGTCGTCACGGAGCACCAGGTGTCCGTCGTCCTCAACTCCCTCGAGCACTGCCTGAAACGGTCCCTCTTTATCGGCATACGCTGCCGTCATGCCTTGTCGGAACAGCAGGCTCCCATATTCCTGACGAATGCTGTCCCGTTGGAAAGCCTCCTCCAGATGGTGCAGAAAGTCAGCAAGCAACGCTTCACGATCCATCTCATGCCCAACCACTTGGCAAAGCGACACCGGGTTAGGGGCATCGCTGAGAAACTCCCGCTGGTTCACGTTGAGGCCGATGCCGGCAATGCAATACCTGATGCTGTCGCCTTTCAGCACATTCTCTATCAGTATGCCGCAGATCTTCTTGTCGTGCCAGTAGATGTCGTTCGGCCATTTGATGGAGAAGCCTTCGGCATATTGCGACAGGGTGTCAGCCAGTGCCACGCTGATCTGTTGCGAGATGAGGAACTGTCGGCTCGCCTTCACCCCCTGCGGACAGAAAGCTATGGAGAACGTCAGGTTCTTACCGCGCTCACTCTCCCATGTGTTTGTGCCACATCCCCGTCCTGCTGTCTGGTATTCTGTCACTGCCACGCAAGGCTCACACACTTCTTCTGTGCGTTCCTCTACGTGTTTCCGCAGCCATCGGTTGGTAGAGTCGGTCTCGTCGATATGCACGATTTCCCATTCCATGTTGCAAAGGTAGAGCAAAATTTCGATTAAGCGAAGAGAATACAAATAAATTTGCATTCTTGAGCGCAAGAAATTTATCTAAACCGGGCGAAATACAAAATAATACTCGATATATTTTTACAACCTCACGCCCAGTGACAATCGGGCGTATGCGTCGAAGATGTTGACCTTGCTCTGATTCTTCTTGTAGGTGAAGTTGTTGTACTGCGCCTGAAGGCCGATGAAGTAGTTCTTCCAGTTGTATGCAATGCCGAGTCGCAGGTCAAGGTTAAGTCGCAGGGCACTATAGCTTGTCTCTGAACCCCCGTCCCAATAATAGAGGTCATTGTCCCCTTTTTTCCACATGGTTAGGGGTTTGGCAGGCTTTCCATTAGCCCAGGTTTTCGTCTGCATGTTGTATTCTCCATAGTCATCAACAGGCTCTTTAGGGGCCAGGTAGTAGTTGAAGTCGTATTTATAGACTTTCACACGGTTATAGACGCTGACGGTAGGCATGGCCATCGCATTGATAACAAGGCCGCGCAGTGGTACCCAGTTGTAGCCGTAGCCGATGCCAAGGTTTGCCTGGTGTACTTTGATGCGGCGTACTCCGTCGCCGATAATCATGAAAAAGGCATTGTCGATCTCCGAATAGTCGAATGAAGACTGGTACCATGTGGCACCTAACAGGAAAGAGCCTGCAGAACGGCGCTGAATGACCGACTGGTTGTAGGCGGCAGCCTGTGAGTAGCGGCGCCCGTTGAACACGTAGTATCCGTTGACATAGACAGAGCGTATCCATACTGGGGTAGGCATGTTGAATGCTGTATCGTATCGCTCTCCGTCAGCCTGCCCGTCCTTGTGATCTGTTGCAGAGAATTGGGCGTCGTTCGTATTGAACCGCCTCAGCCGGAAGTTGAAGCCGTACTTGGCACCTGTCGTGCTGAAGGAGTAATAGCGGCCTGCGTTCTTGCTGAGCGACTTGGAATAGGAAAATCCCGTACCGCGGTAGCCCACCCAGAAACCGATGGAAGACGCCAGAGGCGGCTCGAAGCGCAGATCCCATTCCGTGTGTTCATGAGTCGCCGGAAAGTCGGCACTGTGGTAGTAGTCCACATTAACCATGTTTTCTTTATAGCGCAGGATGACCCTCCAGGGTTTGTCGGGCACTTCAATATAGTTGGGATCCACCTTCGCCTTGGCTCTGGTGTCCAAGAATTGCTGCACCTGATGAAACCTTCCCATCAGGGTTGGCTTGCTTTCCTGTGTACTTACGCTGTCTGTCGTGTTCTGTTCCTGACCTGCAGCATTCAAGGAAAACAACAGACAGCAGATGATCATTCTTCCTACCATATTATAATTAGTTATACGCCCCCATCCATTCACTTTGGCTCCTCGGCTTTCAGCAATATGAAAGGACTTTGCAAAGATAAGCATTATTTCTTCACTTTCCAAACTTTCCGACAAAAATCTGGTGTTAGACTGTAGCCCCAGAAACACCTCAAAGTGGTTTCACTCTATTACATTTAAAGAAAAATCGGTGCAACGTGAATACGCTACACCGATTCTTTTTGGATTCTAATCAACTATTTCACCATAACTTTGAGTTTTAACTCGAGCTCGCTCACGCTCGATAAAGCATGAACAAGCTCTGCTTTATTCTCACTTAATCACGACCTTCTTGCCGCTGCGAATGACAACACCCTTGTAGCTGCCGTCAACCTTCTGGCCTGAGAGGTTGTAAATCTGATCGCTGTCGGTGCTTTCAGTGGGCACCGGCTGGATGCCGGTTGCTTGATCATTCACATTCAGCATTACGTCGTCAACGGTGATGCGGACAGAACTGGCATCAGTAGCCACGATATTGCTCAGCGTGATGGTTTCACTGCCACTGAAACTGCTGGAAGCTTCAATCTCCAGCGTCAGCAGCGTACCGGAAACATTGTTCATAGAGCCGAAATAGACAAAGTTGCCGTTCGACGGGTTATAGCTGAAGATGGTAGGTGTACCGGCGGCATCACCCTTCGTCACATTGGTGATGGAGATGCCGTTGCCTACGGTGAGAACTCCCTGCAGACCGGTGATGTTACCGGTAGTCTGCACCTGCATCTCTACTGTTCCGTTCATGCCTGGCTGCAGGCTCAGGGTAGAAGGTGTACACTGCAGGGCGATGGTAGCCGACGGAGCGGACTGGCCTGTCACTGCACCATTGGCCGCTGTAATATCCTCATATTCTCCCGTCGTCTTGTGGCGTACCCTGAAACTGCTGAACGTCACGGTACTTGAAGAGGGAATGTTAGTGGCTACGCGAACCGTCATATAGGCAATAGCACCGTAACCCGTCGGGAGAGTAGCGCTGACGGCCTGCAGGCGGAACAAATTAGTGTCAGGGTTGTAGTTACCTATGAAACCTGTAGCACGGTCTTCGTTCACCCTGACGCGGGTATTGGAGCCATAGGCGTCCTCAACCACCAGCAGCTGTGAGGGGAACGTAATCACACCTTCAATAAGGTCAATATCAGTCAAGTCGGTATTGAGACAGATGGACACCTCGACCTCTGACCCAGCCGTTGCGGTGAAGTCCTCGACGTACACCTTGTTGACTGCCATGGCTGCCAGATTGCACGTAAGCAACAGCAGCAGCATGATGATATTCTTTTTCATCGTTTTCATCATAATCACTTATCACTTGTCACTTATCACTTATTTCGTCGAGCCGTCAGCATTCAGTCCCATGGAGAGGTTCAGAATAGCTTGCAGGTCAGAGATATCTACGTATCCGTCGCCATTGGCGTCGTAACGCTCGAAGTCCTCGTCACCCTCCTGCGGCAGCGTGCCGTCGATGAGCTGCTGGGCAAACTGGTCGAAGTCCTCGGAAGTCACCTCGCCTGTACCTGTGATGTCACCGGGAATGGCCTGAGAGTTCATGGCATCATTGTAAGCCTGTGTGGCATCGGCAATGGCCTGCTTGGCATCAGCAATAGCCTGACGGGCAGCATCAAAGGCAGCTTCTAGTGTTTCTTTGTTGGTGGTCGAGATGTTGCCGGCATCAATGACATCGCTCACGTTCTGTACTGCATTCTTAGCGGCGGCAATGGCATCCTCAGCTGCTGCTACGGCTGTCTTCACCGATGCGTAGCTGCAGGCGGTAACGTCTTCAGGAATCTCGAGACCATTAACCTCCTCCTGCAACGGAATCAGGTTCTCACGGGCAGTAGCCACAGCCTGGCGCTCGGCTTTCTCTGCCTCGTAGGCCTCCATTTCCTCAATAGTACGTTCACCTTCCACACGCAGCGTAGTCAGATAGGCGGTGGTGCCGGTGGTTGAGTTGTCACGGCCAATCAGCAGACGGTCGTAGTTACGTGTCAGCACAAACACTTCCTCCACAGGAGCGCTTGACGACGACATGGCGTTAATCAGCGAGTTTGTAGTGGCAACGACAATAGGCGTAGAACCCTCGATGGTAAAGACGCTCAACTTGGCATCTTTCTGGTTCTCACTGCTATAAACGCCGGTAATGCGGATAACATCACCCTTCTTGAATCCACCGGGAGCAAACAGCTCAATGTTGTTGGTTGTTTCGGTATAGGCAGCGCTGAAGCCGATGGAAACCACAGGGTCACTGTTGTAGGCTGTAGAAAGGAAATCATTCTCCACGCCGTTCTTCTCAATACCTTCTGTGCCGGGATAGACAATCAGGGCGGGCTTCACGTCCTCCTCGCCAATACACTTCACAATCTCAATACCATAAAACTTTACCGTACCTACGGGGAACTCAATGGTGATGTCACCCTCGGCAGCACGGACACTCAGTATCGGATAAACATCCACCTGGGTCTTGTCGCCGCTGGTCTGCGGATTGGTCAGATTGTAATTGTAATAGCCGGAATCGCCACCAAGGAAAGACTCGATGCCGGTGCCAGTGAAGAACTGCAGGTCCACCTGGTCGGTAGAGACCTGATTGTCAGCTACAACCTGCTCCAGAATGACACGTCCGTTCTGCGTAACCTTAATGGTACGGTCGGTAGCTGTGGCATTCAGCGAGCGGGCATAAATCTTAAGAGTTCCTGACATTTGCAGATGAGCAGTCAGGTAGTTCACGTCACTTGATGCCTCGCCGGTGTGCAGCGTCTGGGTGAATCTCGTCACAAAGACGGAATCACAGAACTGTTTGCTGTACGGATAGACCGGACCGCGGAAATAAACCGTATCGGCCGTGATAGACTGCACGCTATTGTCGTCAATGCGAGTCAGTACCAGCGTGTCGCTCTTTACGGCATCTCCGCCTGAGCCGGGAATAATCGAAGAACCTTCGGCGCCACTGCTCTTACCGGTGCCATAGGGGTTTTCAATACTCTGGTACGTCTGTTCCAGACTGCCTGTGCCGGCACTGCTGCTCCAGCGTACTACCTTCGAAATCACCAGGGTGTCCAAGTCACCTTTTTCGGTGGTGTCATCTTGGGCATAGCCTCCGATGGCGAATACCATCATTGATAATTAAAGGAATAGTTTCTTCATTTTGATGTTGTTTTAATTATATCTTTTCTTTTCTGACTTTTAACATAGTTTTTGACTGCTGGATAGTAATTCAATTTGCAAAGGTACAACATTATTTTTAAAATCAAAGAAAAAACATAAAAAAATCAAAAAATTCACACTATTCCAGTTTTGTAGGCGTCGTGGAGAAGCCGTACGCGTCCAGTTATCAGACTTACCGGTCCTAGAACCTCCAAGTGGTATCCTAAAACTCTCCGTCTGGTCGTTTATGAGGATTATGCCACAGGCAATGTCTTTGATCAAGATCTTTATATTTTATCGTCCGCTATCGGGAAAGTTCTCTTCGAGAGGAAGCCCTTAGGCGAACTATCCGTTAAACCAAAACGTCCTATGAAAGACTCCGATGATGGTCAGCGGATCCTATGGGATAATTTCTTTGGACAGTAGTGAAATAGTTATATAAGTTCTATAGGTGTATAAAACTTCTTTAGGCACCTGTTTTTTTTTCTTACCTTTGCCACCGACAATTCATAATTCACAACTTGTAATGCACAGCGTACCATGGCGGCCGATGCCGAAAGCGGATGAAGAATGGACAGTGGACAGTACGGACAGTACTTTTCCAGAAAACCCTCACGCGTACCTGTGCGCATGTATGTACGCAGGAAACATTTCCTTCATTTTACTGTCCATACTGTCCTACTGTCCAAAATGCTCCATGAATTCCTGCGCAATTCTCCTTGAATTATGCGATAATTCCCCTCGAATATCGCTGCTTTTCTCACTGAAAGACGATGGTTGAACTCACACAGATCTCACAGATAATAATAGTCCATATAACGATGAATTCAAAAAATGCGTAAACTTCTTTGTTATCTTAAAAAATATGCTTACCTTTGCAGGCCATATACGCATGTACCTATTTTAATAGGAGTGAAGAATTGAAGGATTGAAGACATGAAATATGCATTGGTAACAGGAGCCTCAAGGGGCATCGGCAAGGCAATAGCGTTGCGTCTGGCCAAGGAGGGCTATCCTGTGGTCATCAATTATCTGAAGAATCAGGAGGCAGCCGAATCTGTAGCTGCCGAGATTATAGCCGGGGGTGGTCAGGCAGAGCTGTTGCCTTTCGACACGTCAGACCCGAAGGCCATTGAGTTGGCAATAGACAGTTGGGAGGAACAGCATCCCGACGACTATATCTATGTCCTGGTGAACAATGCCGGCATCCGTCGCGACAACGTGATGTTCATGATGTCTGACGAGGAATGGCACGGGGTGATAGACACGACGCTCAACGGCTTTTTCTTCATCACTCGCAGGCTGCTGAAGCACATGATGCCTCGCAAACGCGGCGGCAGGATTGTCAACGTGTCGTCACTCTCTGGTGTCAAGGGACTGCCCGGTCAGGCCAACTACAGTGCTGCGAAGGCTGCGCTGATAGGTGCCACGAAGGCACTGGCACAGGAGGTGGCCCCCAGAAAGGTGACGGTCAATGCGGTGGCACCAGGATTCATTGAGACAGATATGACGAAGGACCTGCCACAAGAGGAGCTGACAAAGCTGGTTCCTGTGGGCAGGTTCGGCAAGCCCGAAGAGGTGGCCGCCCTGGTGAGTTTCCTCGTTTCTGACGAGGCAGCATACATCACGGGTGAGGTCATCAATATCAATGGAGGGCTTTATACGTGAGGACAACGGACAACAGACAACGGACAACAGACAACGGACTGTGATTAGCGGTTCTTCCGCTGATAGAGGACAACGGAATAAGAGATGAGAAGAGTAGTGATAACGGGCATGGGAATATGGTCGTGCCTGGGAACAGACATAGAGACAGTAAAAGATTCGCTTTATAACGGGAAGTCGGGCATCGGCCTGCAGCCGGAACGGTTGACATACGGCTACCGTTCAGGATTGACGGGTATCGTAGAGACGCCCGTCATCACCAAGCAGATGCTTGACCGTCACACCCGTGCCGGCATGTCGGAAGAGGCACAGTATGCTTATATGGCGAGCCGTCAGGCATTTGCCGACGCAGGCATTGACGATGACTACCTGCGCAAGAACGAGGTGGGTTGCATCTTTGGCAACGACTCATCGGCAAAGCCCGTCATCGAGGCCTCGAAGATCATGGACGAGAAACACGACTCAGCGATGCTGGGCTACGGATTCATCTTCCAGGCCATGAACTCGACGGTGAACATGAACCTGAGCACCATCTTCCACCTGCGTGGTGTGAACTTCACCATCAGTGCAGCCTGTGCCAGCGGCAGTCACAGCATCGGTCTGGGCTATATGCTCATCAAGCAGGGCCTGCAGGATATGGTGCTGTGTGGCGGAGCACAGGAGACGAACTACTACTCGATGGCTTCGTTCGATGCATTAGGGGCATTCTCCATCCGCATGGATGAGCCGACAAAGGCCAGCCGTCCGTTCGACCGCGACCGCGACGGTCTGATACCCAGTGGCGGTGCTGCCTCACTGGTACTCGAGGACTACGACCATGCTGTAGCGCGTGGTGCAAAGATACTGGCCGAGGTCGTCGGCTATGGCTTCTCCAGCAATGGCGGAGGCATCTCCGAGCCTAACGACGACGGCAGTGTGATCGCTATGTCGAGAGCAATGAAGGATGCAGGTGTGGAACCCGACGACATCGACTACATCAACGCCCATGCCACATCAACCCACCAGGGAGACATGTACGAAGCCATTGCGCTGGACCGTCTGTTCCATGGACGGCGTGCGCTCATCAGTTCGACCAAGTCGATGACAGGTCACGAGTGCTGGATGGCTGGTGCCAGTGAGATTGTCTATAGCATCATCATGATGCAGCACAACTTCGTTGCGCCCAACATCAACTTCGAGAACCCCGATGAACACTCGGAGAAGCTGAACCTCACCGCCAAGACCGTTGACACAGAAGTCAATACGGTGCTGAGCAACTCCTTCGGCTTTGGAGGCACGAACAGCGCACTGGTTATTAGAAAGATAAAAAGGTAAAAAACGAAACAGAAGAAATAATGAATCTGAGTCCGGCTTTACAGAAAGCATATACGAAGGAACCACTGTCGGCCCGTGAGGCACAGCGGCTGGCGGAGTTCATTGCCTGGGGACCTGTGGTCTTTCAGGCTTCGCGGCTAATGGTGAAGTTTGGCATTCTGGATTTGCTGCGCGATGCCGACGAAGGACTGACACGCCAGGAGATCTGTACACGGACGGGCTTATCCGACTATGCCGTGAAGTGTCTGACGGAAGCGTCGCTCTGCATCGGTACCATTCTCGTGGATGAAAAGACCGACCGTTTCACGCTGTCGAAGACCGGCTGGTTCCTGCTGAACGACCCTGCAACACGGGTGAACATCGACTTCAACCACGACGTGAACTACGAAGGGTGGTTCCACCTGGAAGAGTCGCTGCTGAACGGCAAGCCGGAAGGTCTCAAGCATTTCGGCTCCTGGCCGACGGTCTATGAAGGACTGTCGAGCCTGCCTGAACAGGTGCAGAAGAGCTGGTTCGGCTTCGACCACTTCTATAGTGACTCCTCGTTTCCAGAGGCCTTGAAGATTATCTTCGACGTGCATCATGTGAAGTCGCTCTATGACGTGGGCGGCAACACGGGCAAGTGGGCGTTGCAGTGTGTGGGCTACGACCAGGACGTAGAGGTGACCATCCTCGACCTGCCACAACAGATCGGTATGATGCAGGAGAATATCAAAGGCAAGGAAGGGGCAGAGCGCATCAGTGGCTATGGCATCAACCTGTTAGACAAGCACGCCGTGTTCCCCCAACGCGAACAAGGCCTTGACGCCATCTGGATGAGTCAGTTCCTCGACTGCTTCAGTATGGAGGAGATCGTCAACATCCTGAAAGCAGCCAAGGAAGCCATGACTCCCAACACCCGTATCTACATCATGGAGACGTTGTGGGACCGTCAGCGTTTCGAGCCTGCCGCTTTCTGTCTGACGATGACGAGCCTGTACTTCACAGCCATCGCCAATGGTAATTCGAAGATGTACAACACGGAGGACATGGAGCAGTGTATCCATGAGGCCGGGTTGGAGATAGAACAGATACACGACCATCTGGGACAAGGACACTCCATTTTGGTAGTTAAGAGTTGAGAGTTAAGATTTTATAGAAAATAGAAAATGACAAGAACAGAGATTGAAGAGAAAGTCAGGGCATTCCTGATTGATGACCTCGAGATTGACGAGGAGAAGATCACTGACGAGGCAAAACTGAAGGACGACCTGGGCATTGACAGCCTGGACTTCGTTGACATCGTCGTGATAGTTGAGAAAAACTTCGGCTTTAAGATCAAACCCGAAGAGATGACAGGAGTGACCACACTGCACCAGTTCTGCGACTACATTGAGGGAAAGGTTAATAGTTGAGCGTTGAGTGATTAGCGTTGAGAGATTAGCGTTGAGAGTGTAGAGTTTAGAGATTAGAGTTGTGCAACAGTGGGCAGGTACGACATACGGGAACGGATTGATGCACAGGTGGTTGATTGGTCTGTTGCGATGGCTTGACATCAGAATTGTCTATGTCTTTGCCTATGTCTTCGTCATTCCTCCCTGCGTGCTGTTCAGATCTGGCTACGGTCATATCTACCGTTACTTCCGTCAGCGTTTCGGCTATTCCCCATTGGGAGCCTTCTGGATGGCCTACAAGAACCACTGCCTGTTTGCCGAGGTTGTCATCGACAAGTTTGCTATGTATGCAGGCAAGAAGTTCGCTATCAAGATTGAAGGCTACGACCATTTTCTGCAACTGGCCCGACAGCCTGAGGGTTTTCTTCAGCTGAGTGCCCATATTGGCAACTACGAGATTGCAGGCTACTCGCTGCGAGCTGAGACCAAGCGGTTTAATGCGCTGGTATATTTTGGCGAGAAAGCATCGGTCATGGACAACCGCAGCAGGATGTTCGAAAGCACGAATATCAGGATGATTCCCATTGGCAGCGACATGAGTCATCTGTTTCTCATTGACGAAGCCCTGCAAAACGGTGAGATCCTCAGCCTGTCGGCCGACCGCATCTTCGGTTCACAGAAATCGATAGCCCTGCCTTTCTTAGGAAAGGAAGCGCGTTTCCCCATGGGTCCCTTCAGCATAGCCACCATGCGAGGACTTGACGTGCTGAACGTCAACGTGATGAAGACCTCCTGGACGGGCTATACGATATATGTCACTCCACTGCACTATGACAGACAGCTGTCGCGGAAGGAACAGACGAAAGCACTGGCTGCCGCCTACGTTGACGAGCTGGAGAAAATGGTCAGGCGCTATCCGCTCCAATGGTATAACTTCTTTGAGTTCTGGAAAAATGAAGAATGACACGACACATCCCACAGAAGCGTTCCTCAAAGGAATCGACATTCACCAACTGCTTCCGCAACAGGAGCCGTTTGTGATGATTGACCGTCTGACCTACTTCGACGACACAAGGACGGTCACGGAGACAGACATCACCGCCGACAACATCTTTGTTGAGAATGGCTGGCTCTGCGCCTCCGGTTTGATTGAGAACGTGGCACAGACCTGTGCAGCACGTATTGGATTTGTCAACAAATACATTCTGGAGAAGGGCATACAGATCGGCTTTATCGGTGCTATCCGCCATCTGGACATCCTGGGCCTGCCGGCTGTCGGCGATACCATTTCTACGACAGTCGATGTGGAAGAAGAGATATTCGGAATGACGCTGGCCACCGCCACGATTACCCTGGACGGCCAGGTCCTGCTATCTACCGAGATAAAGATTGCGTTAAAGGACAACGGACAGACCCCCTCTTCCGTCCCCCCGAGGGGGGAAACGCATACGCAGAAAGCCTCCCCTCGGGGAGGTTTGGAGGGGGTCCGTCTATCCGCTGATTAATAAAAGATTATGGAACTTAAAGCGTCGAAAATAATAGACATCCGTTTCAGCGAGGTTGACTCGATGAGTGTGGTATGGCATGGTTCATATCCTCTATACTTCGAAGATGCCCGTGAGGTCTTTGGCGCCAAGTACGGGCTGGACTATATGAGCTTCTTCGATCACGGCTGTTTTGCGCCGTTGGTCGAGCTGACCTTCCATTACAAGAAGCCCATCCGCTATGGCATGCGTCCTCGCATAGACATTATTTATCGTCCTACGGAAGCTGCCAAGATAGCATTTGACTACGAGATACACGACCCTGAAGACGAGAGTCTGATAGCCACAGGCCACTCTGTCCAGGTGTTCATGGACACACAATACCAATTGCTCTGGGACAATCCTGCCTTTTATCAGGAATGGAAGGAACGGTGGAAGGTGTTTGAAGATTAAACATTAAAGATTGAAAATTGAAAATTAAAGATTAAAAGTAAGTCCTTCTTCGATGATCTATAGAATAGCAGACAACATCCTGTCACCATTAGGTGAGACGACGGCAGAGAACTATCGTGCCGTCAGGGAAGGTCGTACTGCACTTCGCCGTTATGAGCATCACTGGGGACTGCCTGACCCGTTCACCGCTTCGATGTTTGACCAGCAAAGAGGGGAGGAGGGACTCACCCGCTTTGAGTCGCTGGCCGTCTGCTCTGTCCGGAAAGCCCTGCAGCAGACGGAACTTGACGTTTCCCAACCCAACGTACTCTTTATCCTGAGTACCACGAAAGGCAATATCGAATTGCTGTCGGACCCATCGGATGAAACGCTTGATGTCAGTCCTGGGACAGCAGCACGTCACATAGCCCAGACACTTGGCATCACCACAGAACCTATTGTGGTATGCAACGCCTGTATTTCCGGCGTGGCTGCCATCATACTCGCCGAGCGTCTGTTAACAGCCGGCAGCTACGACTACGCCATTGTCTGTGGAGCCGATGTGCTCAATAAGTTCACCGTCTCTGGTTTCCAGTCGCTTCAGGCAATATCGGCCGACGAATGCAAGCCCTTCGACCTTGAACGCACAGGACTCAACTTAGGTGAGGCCGCCGCCACTATCATTTTCTGTCGCCAGCCACATGCAGACAACGGACTGTGTTCAGCGGTTTCCCCGCCGAAAAGCTGGGCTATAGAACGCGGAGCCATCAGAAACGACGCCTTCCACATCAGCTCTCCATCCAAGAACGGTGAAGGTGCACGTCTGGCATTGGTCGAGGCAAGGGGAGACGTTGCTGCCGATGAGCTCGCCATGATCAATGCTCACGGCACAGGCACATTATTCAATGATCAGATGGAATCGGTCGCCATCGAACGGGCAGGACTTCAGACCGTACCCGTTAACGCCCTGAAAGGCTACTTCGGCCATACCCTTGGCGCAGCAGGCATCCTCGAGACCATCCTGACCATGACAGCATTAGACGACCACACCGTTCTTGCCACACGTGGTTTCGAGGAACGGGGCGTGTCAGGAAAGATCCTCCTTTCGCCACAGCACCAGCCTACCGACAAACACCGTTTCATCAAGATGATATCCGGCTTCGGCGGTGGTAATGCTGCGATTTTTGTAAGGACAACGGACGACGGACAACAGACAACGGATGACGGACAACGGACAACGGACGACGGACAACGGACAACGGATGACGGACAACGGACAACGGACAACGGACCGCTCGGCTTTGCCGCTTGCTACCGAAGGGACGCAAGAACGACCACGGACGACGGAAAGACTGTGATCAGCGGTTTGCCCGCTGATGGTGTCCGGCACCATGTCCATCTTACTCCTGACCGTCTGCTGATTGATGGAGTGGACACACCTTGCGAGGAAACGGGAATGGCACTGCTGACCAGTCTTTACAAGAGTCGCATCCACGACTATCCCAAGTTCTACAAGATGGATCCGCTGAGCCGCCTTGGCTTTGTCGCCTCGGAATTGTTGCTGCAGGCCGAAGGAAAAGAACGCTTTGTTCCCTGCAAGAACCGGGCCGTGATACTCTTCAACCATTCCTCATCCATCAGTGCAGACAGGAAGTACCTTGCCTCCATTGCCGATGCAGACAACTATTATCCCAGTCCTTCCGTGTTTGTCTATACACTGCCCAACATCGTGACAGGAGAGATAGCTATCCGCAATGGCTATCAGGGCGAGACATCCTTTTACATCCTACCCCAGAAAGACGAAAGCCTGATGCAACAAATCGTCCGGGCCTCTTTTCTCGACCAAACGACACAAGACGTCATCTGTGGCTGGGTGGATTACGAAGACGAAGACCATTTTGAAGCGACAGTGACATTAAAGATTAAACATTGAACATTAGATATATGGAAGAATTGATTTTAGAACTCAAACAGGAAATCATCAACGTTCTCAATTTGGAGGAAATGACACCTGACGACATTGAGACAGACGCACCTTTGTTTGGCGAAGGACTGGGTCTCGACTCCATCGATGCGCTGGAACTCATTGTCCTCTTGGAGAAGAAATACGGCATCAAGCTGGCAAGTCCCTCTGAAGGAAAGGCTATCTTTACAAGTGTGGCCACCATTGCCGATTATGTCAGTAAGAACAGGACAAAATAAAAGGAGCCCCCTCCGGTTCCCCCAAGGGGGAGAGGTGAGAGGTGAGAGGTAAGATGAAAAGGGACATCGTCATCACAGGAGCTGGCATCATCTCTGCCATCGGACACGACAAGGCCGCTGTTCTGCAGTCACTGCGTGAAGGAAGAAGTGGCATTGGCGAGATGCATCATCTGCCGTCCTCACACCACGAACTACCTGTGGGTGAGGTCAACCTGTCGAATGACGAGATGAAAGCCCTGCTCGGCATTCCTCTGACAGAACAGATCAGCCGGACGGCACTTATGGGCATGATTGCCGTAGGACAGGCTCTCGACGAAGCAAGGCTCTGTCCTTCATCCCCTGCCATCCATCTGGTCTCTGGCACTACAGTGGGAGGCATGGATCAGACCGAACGCTATTTCAACACCTTCGAAACGACAGACGAGCACCTCGACTGTCTGAAGACACACGACTGCGGCAGCTCCACCCAACTCATTGCCGAACACTTCGGCCTATTCAAAGAGACGGCCACTTTGTCAACCGCCTGTTCTTCAGCAGCTAACGCATTGATATTAGGAGCCAGGCTCATCAAGTCAGGACAGGCAGACATCGTGGTGGCAGGAGGAACAGAGGCACTCACCGCGTTCCATCTTAACGGCTTCAACTCACTGATGATACTCGACCATGAGCGTTGCAGACCGTTCGACCAGCAACGGGCAGGACTCAACCTGGGCGAAGGTGCCGCATACGTCGTGATGGAGACTGAAGAATCGGCACGAAGACGAGGGGTGAACATCCTGGCATGGCTGACAGGCTACGGCAATGCCTGTGACGCATTCCATCAGACGGCATCTTCAGAAAACGGTGAAGGAGCCTATCTGGCGATGCAGGAAGCGTTGACGATGGCGGGACTTTCTCCTGAAGACATTGACTACGTGAATGCCCACGGAACAGGAACCCCCAACAATGATGCCAGCGAGAGTGCCGCCCTAAAACGCATCTTCCAGCACCGGATGCCTCCCGTCTCCAGCACCAAGTCATTTACCGGTCACACGACCAGTGCATCCGGCAGTATCGAAGCCGTGATTTGTCTGCTGGCCATGCAGCACCATTTCATACCAGTCAACCTCGGGTTCCGGCATCCCATGGAAGACGGCATTGTCCCGATGACAGAACCGTCGGACACTGTAGAGATAGAACATGTGCTCTGTAACTCCTTCGGTTTCGGCGGTAACGACTCATCGCTCATCTTCTCTGCACATTCGCAGGGCCAAGGGAACACCACGATGCCGTGCGACTGTATGATCCTATCCAAGGTGGAAATCAGTGACGAGGAAGAACTCTCGGAAATCCGCAACTACGTAAAACCGCTCGAAGCCAGACGCATGGGACGACTGATGAAGAGCTCGCTGCTGTCATCGCTGAAAGCCTTGGAGCTGGCAGGCATTGAGACACCCGATGCCATTATCACCGCCACCTATATGGGTTGTCTGGAGAACACCGAGCTGCTGTTACGTCAGCTACAGGAAGAAGGTGAAGTGATGCTGAAGCCCACCTATTTCATGCAAAGCACCCACAACACCATTGGCAGCAACATCGCCATCCGCACCCGCTGTCATGGCTATAACGTGACTTACTCTCACGGTAAGGACTCCTTGGAATGGGCATTGCGTGATGCCCGTATGCTGCTGCAGGAAGGCAAGGTCAGGAATGTGCTGGTAGGGCTGCACGACGAGACCACGCCCCTCTACCGTTCACTCATGGAGCGGTTAGGCGTTCATGATTTATTACCCATTCATTCAATATCAATGGTTCTGACATGTGGAAAGTAATACCATACGCATTGTTACAATGCCTGCTGCTTACGGGCGGTCAGGTGTTTCTGAAGTTCGCCCTGATGCGGATGCCCCAGTTCAGCTGGACGAAAGACTTCTGGTGGAGCATGCTGACCAATTGGCAGTTTGCCGCCTGTGGCCTGCTGTTTGGACTAAGCGGTCTGCTGTGGATGTATATTGTCAAGATATTCCCGTTCAGCACAGCCTACCCAATGGTCAGTCTGAGCTATGTCTTCGGCATGTTGGCGGCTATATTGTTCTTCCACGAAGAGGTGTCGGCGATGAAATGGGTCGGCGTAGGCTGTATTGTCATAGGTTGTCTGTTAATAGCGAAATAATTCAATATGAGGAATATATTGTTATTTGTCCTGCTTTTTATCTACGGGGGAACCGTAGGGCACTGCATGGCGCAGCAGGTGAATGAGGCACAGGTCAAGAAGGAGATAGGTCAGGCGGCCGCAGCACTGAAGACACTCCAGTGTGACTTCGTACAGACCAAGCACCTGAAAATGCTGAATGACGACATGGTGTCGAAGGGTAAGATGTACTATGAACAAGACTCAAAGCTCCGTTGGGAATACGTCACGCCGTATGCCTATACGTTTATCCTCAACGGTGACAAGGTACTGTTGAAGAACCGTAACAGGAATGATGTCATTGATGTCAACCAGAATAAGGTCTTCAAGGAGATTGCCCGTATCATGATGAGCAGCGTCGTGGGCGACTGCCTGTCCGACACCAGGAGTTTCAAGACGAGCATCAGGGGAACCGACACCGAATGGGTGGCAACCTTGCTGCCGCTCCGCAAGGACATCAAACAGATGTTCCAGCAGATCACTCTTCACTTCAACAAGCAGCGCCGGATAGTGACCAAGGTTGAATTGTTGGAAAAGAACGGTGACAAGACCATCATAGAACTCAAGAATATCCGAACAAATGAAGCCATCAATGCGAGCCTGTTTGCTATTCATTAGCCTGTTTCTTCTCTACGGGGGAACCGTAGAGCACTGTATGGGACAGGTGATTTTCCCTTCTTCCGAAGGGGAAAAGGCAAAATTCACGGCCTATATCGAGATGCCGCGTGGCTACATCAGCGGTATTTGCGTGTTGGCTTACGACGAAGGAGTCGTTAAAGGATGCCTGTTCAACGAGTTCGGCATCACGGCCCTTGACTTCTCGTACGACATACAAAAGCAGAAAGTAAAGCTACACTCCGTCATCAAGATGATGGACAAATGGTACATCAGGCGAGTGTTGAAGAAAGACCTGCGCCAACTGATGCGGTGTCTGCGGGATACTCCCTGCGAATCATCTGCTCAGGTATTTGAATACAGGAACGAGCGACACCATATTATATATCAGTTTACCCCGATGGAGGAAGAGTTGAAGGATTGAAGAATTGTTAAGACAATGAAACTGAAAGACAGTCTATATAGCATCACCTGTCAGATGATAGACGGTACGCATCAACAATATGATATATTGTTGAATAAGGAGCATTTTATCTACAAGGCCCATTTCCCTGACGAGCCCGTCACGCCTGGTGTCTGCATCTTGCAAATCGGCAAGGAGCTGGTCGAGGACATCCTGCAAAGACGGCTTGAAATCAAACATGTCAAGAACGTCAAGTTCCTGTCGGTCATCTCCCCTGAAACGACACCCCAGATTACCTATCATATAGAATGTGGGGCGACGAGTGACGAGCGTGAGGCATGGAACGTGAAGATCCTTGTTGTATGTGGCGAAACGCCATTGGCCAAAATATCGATGACACTGGCATGAGACAAAAGACATTACTACACGACAGAGGTATCTGCGTTGTTATTCCGACCTATAACAATGGGGGAACGATTGCGGATGTCGTTCAGCGCACGCTGGCTGAATGTAGTGATGTCATTGTCGTTAACGACGGCTCAACGGACAATACGAGTACCATCCTCCATAGTATCGATGGCATAACACTGGTAGAGCATGAGAAGAACAAGGGCAAGGGCTGTGCGCTGAAGACCGGGTTCAGGAAGGCTCTTGAGATGGGCTTCGCTTACGCCATCACCTTGGACGGTGACGGTCAGCACTATCCGGAAGACATTACTTTGTTTCTGGAAGCCAACCGCAAACATCCTGGCAGTCTGATTGTAGGCAGTCGTGACTTGAGTGGCATTACCCTGTCGAAGGGCAGTCGTTTTGCCAACCGTTTCTCTAATTTCTGGTTCTGGATACAGACCGGTCGCAGGCTGGAGGATACGCAGACTGGCTATCGTCTCTATCCGTTGAAGAAACTCTATGGCCTGAGTCTGCTGACCTCACGCTATGAGTCGGAACTGGAACTGTTGGTGTTCTCCTCGTGGCATGGTGTCAAACTGATTCCTATCCCCATCAGGGTATATTATCCGCCAGCAGGAGAACGGGTGAGCCACTTCCGTCCTGCAGCCGACTTTGCTCGTATCAGTGTGCTTAACACGGTGTTGTGTTTTCTCGCAGTGGTCTATGGTCTGCCTCTGCGCGTCGGCCGTTTCCTGATGAAATATGTACGCACCTATTACTCGCTGTTGTTTTTCATCATCTGCTGCCTGTTTCTGGCCACTCCGCTTGTATGGCTGTATCTCCATATAGGGAAGATGACGGAACATAAGCGTTTCCGTCTGCACCAGCTGATTCAGACTATGTCGCGTTTCGTGATGCTTCATCACGGCATCCCCGGCACGAAGTTCACCTATAAAGTAGCGGACGAAAAGGCATTCGACAAGCCCCATGTCATCATCTGTAACCACCAGTCGCATCTGGACCTGACCTGCCAGCTGATTTTCTCGCCTCGCATCATCTTCCTGACCAACGACTGGGTGTGGAACAATCCGTTCTACGGATTTCTGATTCGCCATGCGGAGTATTATCCTGTGGCAGAAGGCATTGAAGAGCTGATGCCGAAGCTGAAATCGCTGGTGGAACGAGGCTATAGCATCGCTGTCTTCCCGGAAGGAACCCGTTCGAAGGACTGCAGCATCGGACGTTTCCACCAAGGTGCTTTCTACATTGCCGAACAGCTGGGCATTGACATCCTGCCGATGTACCTGTACGGAACAGGTAAGGTGTTGCCGAAGAAGACCTATACCCTACAGAAGAGTCCCATCTACATTGAGGTGGGCAAGCCTATGAGCCTGAAGAGTCTGATGGGGGCCATGAGTTCTATGGGCCCCATGAGCCTCAAATCCATTGCCTCACTCATGCGCAAGCATTATATCGAGAAATACGAAGAGCTATCCAACAGAATAGAGCAAGATGTGTAAGAAGAAGGTTGTGATAATCGGTGCCGGACTGGGTGGCTTGTCATGCGGTGTCATCCTGTCGAAGAACGGGTACGAGGTGACTGTTCTGGAACAGTGTGCCCAGGCTGGCGGTTGTCTGCAATGCTTCACACGCCGTGGTGCCAAGTTCGAGACCGGTATGCACTTCATCGGTAGTGCGTCAGAGGGACAGACGCTGGACAGGTTGCTGTGTTATCTGGAAGTCAGGAAGGACATCAGCCTCTCTCAGTTGGATCCGTCAGGCTACGAAGTCATCTCGCTAAACGGCCGTCAGTACCGCTTTGCCAATGGACGTGAGGCTTTCATCGAACAGATGTCGGATTATTTTCCCCATGAACGAGAGCATCTTATCCGGTATTTCAATCTGGTGGAGAAGGTGGCTGGAGCCTCATCGCTTCACTCCTTAAAGTATGCGAAGACAGATACGGCCGTCAATACCGAGTATCAGTTACGCTCTATCAATGAAGTGATTGACGAGACCATCAGCGACCCCCTGTTGGCCAAGGTGCTGGTAGGCAACCTGCCGCTGTATGCTGCCGAAAAGGACAAGACACCGTTCTCTACCCATGCCTTCATCATGGACTTCTACAACCAGAGCGCCTATCGTGTGGTGGGAGGCAGCGATGCCATCGCCTCTTCGATGATCAGGACGATTGAACGTTATGGCGGACGGGTGCTCACAGACTGTAAGGCATTGAAAATCACGTGTGACGAGTATCAGGCAACAGGAGTGGAATGCGGCGAGGGACAATGGCTGCCTGCCGACTACGTTATTTCAGGCATCCACCCCATGCGGACGCTTGAACTGATTGACTCCAAGCTGATTCGTCCTGCCTTCCGCAACAGAATCAACTCTATTCCCCAAACGGTAGGAGGCTTCTCTGTCTATCTGGAGTTCAAGGAAGACAGCATGCCCTACATGAACCACAATTTCTACGGTTACAACACCGACACTCCCTGGGGTTGTGAGCATTACGACGAATCCGTTTGGCCGAAAGGCTTCCTATATATGCACTTCTGTCAGCAGCCAAGTCCCCGATATGCCAAGACGGGTGTCATCCTGTCGTATATGCAGATGTCGGAAGTCGAGAAGTATGATGCTGGACAGGGGAGAAGGAAGGAGGGGTATGCCGCCTTCAAACATGAAAAGGCCGAACGCCTGATTGATGCCGTAGAGCAACACCTGCCAGGTCTCCGGCAGTGTATCAGGCACTATTACACCTCGACACCTCTCACTTATCGTGACTATACGGGTACGGAAGGAGGCTCCATGTATGGCATTGCGAAGGATGTTCATCTGGGTTCTGCCTGCCGGGTACCCCACAGAACCCGTATTCCCAACGTCTTCCAGACAGGTCAGAACATCAACAGCCACGGCATGCTGGGAGTGCTTGTCGGAACCATCGTGACCTGTAGTGAGCTGTTGACAGCAAAAACCATCTATGAACAGATACAAAACAACAAAGAATAAGGTATGAAGCAGAGCGTAGTAATCATCGGCGCAGGACTGGGCGGACTGTTTACTGGTGCCATACTGGCGAAAGAAGGCTTCCAAGTTACCGTGCTGGAGAAGAATGCCACCATAGGCGGCGGACTGCAGAGCTTCCGGCGCTTTGGGGAGACCTTCGACACTGGCATGCACGTCATTGGCGGTATGCAGAAGGGCGGCAACATCCGTAGGATATGTAACTATCTGGGTGTGCTTGGAAAGATGCAGATACTCGATGTTGACGATGACTGCACAGACCGGCTCTACTTTGCCGAGGATCATACGTTCTATACCATCAGCAAGGGTAAAGAAGGCTTTATCCGTTCCTTGGCAGCTTACTTTCCAGAAGAAGAGGAGCATTTGCGACAATACGTCGAGGCCGTTTTCTCGATCACGGAGAAGGTAGATCTTTTCAACCTGCGTCCTTCGGAAGGCTACCTGAACCTGTTTAACAACTCTGAGACGTTCCTGACGGCTGCCGATGAATTTATTGCCCAGTATGTGCAGAACCAGCGGTTACGCAGTGTGCTGGCCTACATGAATCCGTTGTATGGTGGCCGTGCCCACCAGACACCAGCCTATATCCATGCCATCATCAGCACGCTCTATATCAACGGTGCCAGCCGTTTTATAGATGGCAGCCACCACTTTGCCGACCTGTTGGCAACAGTCATTAGAGAAAATGGCGGCCAAGTGATTCCCAACGACGCTGTGGAATGGATTGAGGTAAACGACTCCAAGCTCGTGGAATATGTCAGGACGGTCAGCGGAAAGACCTATCGGGCCGACTACTATATCTCTGCCATCCATCCCTGTACCATGTTCCGACTCATGGACGAGAAAGCTCTGCCCAAAGCCTATAGGAACCGGCTGGACTCCATACCGAATGCCTATTCAGCCTTCTCGCTCTACATAAAGCTGAAGGAGAACACTTTTCCCTATATCAACCACTCAGAGTACTACATGACGCACTATGCCGACATCTGGCAGATAGACAACACAGACAAGCCCTGGCCGTTGGGATTCCTCTTCATGACACCTCCTGTCAGTCAACAGGGAGCCTATAGCCGCAAGGCACTGGTTACGGCACCCATGCCCTTTGAGATGGTGAGAAGATACGATGCCGGGTCATCAAAGAAGAGAGGCCCTGGCTACGAACAATGGAAACAAGAGCATACCGAGCGGCTGCTTACAATGATAGAAGAGATACACCCGGGATTCCGCCACTGTATAGAAGCTGTGAACTCTGCCTCGCCGCTGACCATCCGCGACTTCTATGGGGTCAAGGACGGAAGCATCAGCGGCTTCAGCAAGGACTGCCGTAACATAGCCTTGTCGCAGGTACCTGTGGTAACAAAGATAAAAAACCTCCTGCTCACAGGCCAGAACAATAACCTGCATGGCTTCTGCGGTGTTCCGCTGACGGCCATCAACACCTGTGAGGCCCTGCTGGGCAACAACTACATTATCCATAAGATTAACGAATGCAAAGAAGAATAGCCATTATGTTGCTGATGCTGGCAGTCCACCTGTGCCTACAAGCTCAACAACGACTGACACCCTATCTGGCATCGGGCACAGACAACACCGCCATCATCGTGTGTCCTGGTGGCAGCTATTTCTGGCACGACTCGATGACAGAGGGTCATGACGTGGCACAATGGTTACAGCAGAACGGCATCTCGGGCTTCGTCCTCAACTACCGGACGGCCATGGTGCCGGCCTTCATCCTGCATTTCAGACTCATCTTCCGAGGCAACCGCTATCCCGACCCGCAGGATGACCTGCGCGATGCCCTGCAATACCTCCGACAACATGCAGAAGAACTGGGTATCGATGCCCGTAAGATAGGCGTGATAGGCTTTTCGGCAGGCGGTCATCTTGCCGTTTCCTCACTGGAGCTGTTCCCTATAGAGGAGCGTCCGGCCTTTGTTGCATCCATCTATCCTGTTGTCACCATGACAGAGGAGTGTGTACATAAACGCTCACGCAGAGGGTTGCTTGGGGATTCAAGGGTAGGAAATGAGGAACTACGTGACCTGTTGTCGCTGGAACGCCATGTTCCTGCTGACTGTCCACCCGTCTTCCTCGTCAACTGCAAAGATGATCCTGTGGTGGATTACCGTAACTCCGAACTGCTTGACTCGGCCTTGACCGCACAGCATATCGACCACCGCTACATCCAGTATGCTACAGGCGGACACGGTTTTGGTGCCAGCGACGTGAAAGGCACTGCTGAATGTCGTCAGTGGCGCAACGCCTTTCTGGAGTGGCTACGCCGATAGGAAATGAAAATAAATGAAGATTTATTTTGCATTTCGCTCGGTTTGCACTAACTTTGAGGCTGTGCCTCTTAGTCAGGCTTCACCTCGGAAATGAAAATAAATGAGGATTTATTTTGCATTTCGCTCGGTTTGCACTAACTTTGCGCCTTAGAAACAATATGAAGAGAGAAAAAACAGACAACAATATAGTCCTGGCTCCGTTCGATGAGAGCCTGCCGCCGCAGAAACGGATGGAGACCGTTATTGAACTGTCGCAATTGGTGACGAAGATAGTGACCTACGTCATCTGTTATACCATTGTCAACCATGAAGAGCTGTTCAATGATGAACGGAAATCCATTGCCCATGCCTTTCTGCAAAGGGTGACCACCACCCACATGTGCAATCACAAGCTGACTGAAGAGGGACTTGTATATAAGTATAACGGCGAGTCGTTCCACCTGCACGAGGAATATAAGACGATGACGCTGACAAGGAGCGTCTATGAGCATCTTGCCATGTTCTATTTCCTGTATGAACATCCTAAAACGGCCGAAGAACGGGACCTCGTATGGAAATACTGGAAGATTAACAGCAAGAAGAACCTGCTTGACTATCATGCTGAGGGAGAAAGCTCTCTCGTTGAAGAACAGCAGAAGATACAGGAAGAACTGAAACTGCTGAGGGACGAGATACTGACATCGCCATTGGGAAAGACATGTTATGCAGAACTGGCAGAATGGACGAAGCCCCGAAGCCGTCCTCATAACGGGAGCATCGAGTTTGTCTGGGAGAAAGGAGAATATGCCGTCAGGAAAGTACCCTTCAGCCAGGCATGGAAGTATTTGTTCCGAAGCGAGGACATGGCACTGATGTACCGTCATCTCAGCATGCATTGCCATCCGGAATACAACGGGTTGCTTCAGTTTCAGCATCAGTCGGCATCTGTCGAGGGTGAAGACTGTATTCCGTTGTACCTCTCATGCAGCTTCCTGGCCATTCTGTGCAGACTGTTCCTGAAGATGGTTCCCAATGGCAGGGATGTCATCAAAGGTGAATTCAGTCAACGTGACCAGTCCATATTTTATGCCATATCACAGATGTTCAAGGAATGAGCACACTACCCACTAAATGATAGCGACTTATGAAGAAGAACCCCAAGTTTGACGATATACGACCGTACTACGAAGACGAAATCCATGAAGCCATGAAGCGGATAGCGGCCAGCGAGGTCTTTCCGCTGGTTGCCTCGTATGTCTATCCGGACATGCCCATCGAGGCTGTACGTGAGCGTGTTGCCGGTTTCACGACTACCCGTGAGTTCCAGCATGACACCATGCGGCGTGTGAACGAGCAGGTCATAGCCCGTAGCATCAGCGAGTTCACCTGTTCGGGTATTGAGCGGCTTGATCCGAAGAAACAATACCTCTACGTGTCGAATCATCGTGACATCATGCTCGACTCCAGCCTGCTGCAGTATTTCTTTGTCGTCAACGGCTTTGAGACGACGGAGATCACGTTTGGTGCCAACCTCATGATGAACCCCTTGATTATCGACATAGGCAAGGCAAACAAGATGTTCAAGGTGGAACGGCCGGGAGGCAGCATCAAAGAGTTCTACCAAAGCTCCCTGCATCTGTCGGAGTACATCCGTTACGTCATCACGGAGAAGGGACAGTCGGTGTGGATAGCACAGCGTAACGGGCGTACAAAGAATGGCATCGATGCTACAGATCAGGGCATTATCAAGATGTTCTGCATGAGTGAGCCCAAAGACAAGATCAAGGCACTGGCCGACCTGAATATCGTACCCGTGTCCATCTCCTACGAATGGGAGTCGTGCGACATCCTGAAGGCTCTCGAACTCTACGAGTCGCAATATACCCGCTATACCAAGAAGCCTGGCGAAGACCTGAACAGCATCCTTACAGGCATACTGCGATACAAGGGAAGGGTACATATTGAACTGTGCGAACCTGTCTCGGTGGCCGAGTTGTCTGCCTTCGAACATCAGACGAACAACGAATATCACAAGTCGGTAGCCAGACTGATTGATCGCCGTATCAATACAGCCTATCATCTCTATCCCAACAACTACATTGCCCACGACCTGCTCTATGGCAGTATGAAGTACCGTTCCATGTACACGGAAGAACAGCGTCAGGCTTTCCTCAAGCGTTTGGCCAAGCTCGACAGATACGATGAGACATGCGACGTGGAACAGCTGAAGGAGATTTTTACCGCTATCTACGCAAACCCCATTGACAACAAATGATTATCCGGCTCTACGACTTCCTGAAATGCCATAAGGCACTGCGCATCCTGTCACTTGTGCTGCTCACGGCTATATTGCTCGGACTGGCACTCACACAGTCCTATCAGGAGGATATCTCTGCCTTCCTGCCCCTGAACAGCAAGTATCAGGAGTCATTGCGTGTATATCAGGAAACGTCGGGTGCCAACCGGATATTCGCCATATTCACCTCCACCAGCCCCGACTCCACCACACAGACCATTGATCGCTTTGTCTCCATTGTCGAACGCAGGGACACAAGTCACATGGTGCAAGACCTGACAAGTCAGATAGACCTGGAGAAAGCATCCGGTATTGCTGAAGAGCTGTATAGCAACATACCTTATCTGTTAAGCGACGAAGACTATCAGCGCATAGACAGCCTGCTTGATGAACCCGACTACATATCCGAACAGTTGATTCGTGACAAGCAGATGCTGATGTTCCCTGTGTCCGGACTCCTGCAGGACAACCTGCAGCGTGACCCGCTCAATCTCTATACACCAACCGTTGCCCGACTCAGCGGAGCACATGCCGACGTGGCCTACGAAGACTACAATGGCTATATCTTCACGCCCGACATGAGCCGTGCCATAGTCATGATGACCTCACCCTTCGGAGCCAGCGAGACGGAGAAGAACGCCCAGCTCCTCACCCTCCTTGAGCAGGCCGCTCAAGAGTGTCTGACGGCTTCCCCGTCAGAATCAGTCAGTATCCACTTCACCGGAGGCCCCGTCATTGCCGTCGGCAATGCCCGACAAATCAAGACCGACAGCCTGATTGCAATATCGCTGGCCGTCATCCTCATCGTGGCACTATTATATTACGTCTTCCGTAAGTGGGGAAACCTGTTGCTCATTGTCATCAGCATCGCTTGGGGATGGCTGTTTGCCATGGGTATGCTCGCGCTCATCCATGACAACGTATCCATCATCGTTATTGGCATGTCCTCCATCATCGTGGGCATCGCCGTCAACTATCCGCTGCACCTCATAGCCCACTTGCAACACACGCCTGACATACGTTTGGCACTGAAGGAGATTGTAAAACCTCTCGTTGTGGGCAACATCACTACCGTTGGTGCCTTCCTCGCACTTGTTCCCCTACAGTCGGCAGCACTGCGCGACCTGGGACTGTTCAGTTCGTTGCTGCTCATTGGCACCATCCTATTCGTCCTCATCTGGCTGCCGCATTTCGTTATACCTCCCCTCTCACCCCTCCCCCTCGGGGGAGTTGGAGGGGGGTCTTGTTCTCCCCCTAAACAGGGGGAGTTAGAGAGGGCCCGGGGTCGGGTCGGTGAGACCCCCTCTAAACGCTGGGTAGTAGTGGCCATCGTTCTGCTGACAGTCTTCTTCGGGTATTTCAGCCTTGACACCACGTTCGATGCCAATATCGGCCACATCAACTATATGAGCGACGAGCAGCGGGCCGATCTTGCGCTTTTGGCATCCGGTAGTCCCGGCAGCACGGGTAAAAGACTTGTCGTAACATCTGACTCCACGCTCGAGAACTCACTCGACGAGAGCAGGATAGAGCGTTGGAACGCCTTTGTCAATAAGTATGGCAAGCAATTGCAACTTACCGTTGACAGCCTTGCAAAGGCAGAAGGCTTTGCCCCCGGTACCTTCGACCCCTTCCTCAGTCAACTCACTACCAAACCTCCCCTCGGGGAGAGTCTGGGTAGGGGTTCCCTCCACCTCTACGAGTTGGATGTCGAAAGCATGAACAGCGCCATCGCCACCAGCCTCTCCGATGACTTCAACTACATTGGCTGGGTATGCGGACTCATCGTCTTCTGCTTCCTTTGGTTCTCCTTCCGTAGCATCAGGCTCGCCATCATCTCCTTCGTACCTATGGCAGTCAGCTGGATATGGATACTCGGACTCATGGCCATACTCGACATACAGTTCAACGTGGTCAACGTCATCCTCGCCACCTTCATCTTCGGACAAGGCGACGATTACACCATCTTCATCACCGAGGGATGCCTCTATGAGCAACGGTACCATCGCCCCATGCTTGCCTCTTACAAAAACAGCATCATCATCTCGGCACTCATCATGTTCATCGGTATCGGAACACTCATCCTGGCACGCCATCCTGCACTCCACTCATTGGCCGAAGTCACCATCGTAGGCATGTTCTCCGTGGTCCTTATGGCCTGGCTGCTGCCGCCCATACTGTTCAAGTGGCTGGTAGCCCGCAACCTCACGCAGTAATAAATCGAAAATCGAAAATCAGGACTCCGAGCCTTGCTCGCCTGAACACCGATAATAATAAATAATAAGTTAGGAAATCGTAAATATGAAAGAACATATCCGACAACTGCTCGAAGACGCCCTGCCACTCGTTGACTTCGACTCTGATTTCCTCTTCAGCGAACTCGATTCACTGGGCGTGACAACCATCCTTATGACCCTGTCTGACGAGTATGGCATACAACTCGATGCTGCCGATGCCACGCCGCGTAACCTCAAGACACTTGATGCCATCGTCGCTCTCGTCGAAAAGAAACTCCAGTCCAAGTAGCCCTTGAAGCCCCGTCATGACAACCCTCAACGACTACCTCCATCAGCACGCCGGCCGACAGCCCCGGAAAGTCGCTGCCGTCTGCGGTGACCAGTGCCTCACCTACGCAGAGCTCTCCGAACGAGTCAGGTGGCAGGCGGCAGAATACCGCGAAGGAAAGATTGTTCCCTTCGTGACTACCCAGTCCCTTGATTTCCTCGTCACCTGTTTCGCCATCCACGAAGCAGGAGCCGTCGCCGCCCCCCTCCCCTCAGCGTGCCCGACGCTTCCGCCGTCGGAAGAGGTTCTCCCCTCGGGGCGGGTCGGGGGTGAAGCTTCCCTCCCTCCCCTCGGGGAGGGTCGGGGTAGGGGTTTGGCCGGGGAGGCTCTCCTCCTTTTCACCACAGGCACCACAGGCACCCGCAAAGGCGTGATGATCAGTCATCGCGCCATCATAGCCGATGCAGAGAACCTGATTGAGGGACAACACTTCACGCCCGACCTCACCTTCATCATCAACGGCCCGCTGAACCACATCGGAAGCCTCTCGAAGATATGGCCGGTCATCATGCAGGGTGCAACACTCCATATCCTCGAAGGCATGAAAGACCTTAATGCCTTCTTCTGTGCCTTGAGCGCCTACCCCAAGACGGCAACCTTCCTCGTACCCGCCAGCACGAGAATCATCCTGCAGTTCAGTGCCGACCGTCTCGCTGCCTGCGCCGGCCATATCGACTTCATCGAGTCGGGAGCAGCACCGCTGCCCCATGCCGACATGCTACAGCTCTGTCAGCTGCTGCCCAACACACGGCTTTACAACACCTACGCATCCACCGAGACAGGCATCATCAGCACCTATAACTTCAACGACGGACGCTGCATGCCCGGATGTCTCGGACAACCCATGAGCCACTCACGTATCATTATCACCCCTGAAGGACACATCTCCTGTCAGGGTGACACCCTCATGAGCGGCTATATTTGGGAGGAGTCTTGTTCTCCCCCTAAACAGGGGGAGTTAGAGGGGGTCTCGGGGGTCCGGGTCTTTACCACCTCCGACCTCGGCTACCTCGATGCTGAAGGCATGCTCCACCTGACAGGACGCGAGGGAGACGTCATCAACGTAGGAGGCTTCAAGGTAGCACCTACCGAAGTGGAAGATGCCTGTATGTCAGCACCAGGCGTAAGGGACTGCGTATGCATCTCCGTCGAACATCCCATTACGGGACAGGCCCTGAAGCTCCTCGTCGTCATGCAGCCCGGAGCCACCCTCGACAAGCGTAGCCTTGCCCGTTACCTCAGCACCCGGCTCGAACCCCATAAGGTACCTATGCTCTACCAACAAGTAGAACAGGTGGAACGGACATACAACGGCAAAATCAACCGCAAGGCATATTGCTCCAAATAGCTCTCAAGCCTCCCCTCTCTTTGGGAGAAGGGGCGGGGATGAGGCTTGTTCTCCCCCTTGTTCTCCCCCTAAACAGGGGGAGTTAGAGAGGGTCCGGGAGTTAGAGAGGGTCCGGGGTCTCCTCAACAAACCCTTTTGAACGCCACTTTCCCGATCGCCAGCGACGAACAAGAATGACACCACGGATGTTCTCGTCGAGGGCAAAGCCCACCCACATACCAACGAGCCCGAAGCCGAGGGGGATACCGATAACGTAGCTCAGACCGACGGCAACGCTCCACTGGAAGATGACACCGACAACGAAGGGATAGATGGTGTCACCGGTAGCTCTCAGCGTGCTGCCTGCAAAGATGTTGGCCGTGCGTCCTACTTCGAGGAAAATGTCGATAACAAGTACCCAGACTCCCATGGCGATGATGTCGGCATTGTCGGTGAAGGCACCAAGAATGTTACGGCCCAGCACAGCAAGAATGATGGAACCGCTGATGGTGATGATCATCGACCAGCGGAAGAAGTAGTTGCCCAGAATGTAAGCCGCCTGATGGCGGCGCTGGCCGACAAGGTGCCCGACGAGAATGTCGCCGGCCTGCGTGATGCTGAGGCAGAACAGATAGACGAACATGATCATGTTGTGGCAGTACGCCCTGGCTGCCAGCGCCTCGTTGCTGATCTGGTTGATAAAGAACGTGATGACAACCTGCGAGAGACAATAGCTGATGTTCTCGCTCATCGCGGGGATGCCGATATAAAAGAGGTTACGCAGTTCTTGCCAAGGTATCGGACGGAAGTAATGCAACGGAAACCGCTGGATATGCACCTTGAAGTGGATGACGGCCAATAGTACCATCGCGATGCCACGACTGGTGGCGGTGGCGATGGCAGCACCTTCGACACCCAGCTGCGGGCAGCCCCAGTGACCAAAGATTAAGGCGTAGTTGCCGAGGATGTTGAGAACGTTGACAACGCCTGTCACCACCATCGGATAAATGACTTTGTCGGCACTACGCAGCGATGCCGAGAATGTGAGCGATAATGCTTGGAAGAACGACAGTGCACCAGTGAGCCGGAGATACACCAGACCGTCGTCCATCAGTTCTGGGCGCAGCCCCATCAGTTGCAACAGTCCTTCGGCATAAAAGAAAAGCAATGCGCTGACCGTCAATCCCAATACGAGGTTCACCGTCAGTGCCATGCCCATCACCTGTACAAGACGTTTCCTTAATCCTGCACCGATATATTGGGCGCAAAGAATCGCTGCGCCCATCGAGAAGAACTGATAGACGAGGAAGACGAGCGAGATGAGTTGGTTGTCGAGTCCCACCGCCGCCACGCTGTTGTCGCTGTAGCGACTCAACATCACTGTATCGACGGCTCCCAGCATCATAACCAGAGCCATCTCAATGAACACCGGGACGGTGAGTATCTTCAGCTGACGTTTTAGCGATGTGTCAGACATTTATAATCTCCAATTATTGTCTTGTTTAGTTTTATGTGTTTTGTGATTTTGTAAGTTTCCGACCGCTTCATTTCTTCCATCGTTTTAGCATGGGGAAGAAGCCTCGCATCATCTGTTTGTACTCTTCCTTGGTCATGGGCGTGGGCATCTGTTTGTTTACTTCATCGACAAACTGTGCACAATGCTCAATCATCTCGTCCATCGTACATTCTTGCAAGCGCTCGGTTCCGCCGCTTGCCAAAGGCAAGAACTTGCCATCGGCATAGCAGTACTTACAGTAGTCGAAGTTGATGCTGCCGTCAGCATTGGTACTGCAGTCCTCATTCTTGGTGAGCGGCATACCGCAACTCTGACAAAACTGAGGCAGCTGACCTGGCTGCAAGGTTTTCTCCTTGACAGGGAAGGTTGCTTCGTAGGCTTCGAAAGCCTCTGGATGCTCATCGGCCACGAAGTAGCCCTTGGGCGGACAATAGGTCCCCTCGCGGTTGCCCCAATAGCCGGGAATCAGTTCTTGGGCAAGGAAATACGGCACATCCGACTCCCTCGGCTCTGCATGATAGTGAATCTTCAGTTTGCTGGCCAAGTCAAAGCCTGCATGACGGTAGAAATCTATATTTCCTTCCATCTGCAGCAGGCCGATTCCCATCTCCTTGGCTTTCTCCAATGCAAATTGCAGCAGTTTCAGGCCATAGCCTTTGCGCTTGTAGTCGGGGTGAATGCTAATGGGACCGAATGTCCATGAAGGAAAGAAACCCCTCTCCGTCTCCCCCGAGGGGGAGGGAGTGTCAAGGGTGATCTCAGCCTTCGAGAACATCACATGGCCGATGATCTTTCCATCCTCCTCCATCACGAAATCCAATTCAGGAATAAAGTCGGGGTCGTTCCTATACTGGTTGAGCACATAGTGCTCTGTGCATCCTGGACGATAGATGTTCCAGAATGCCTCGCGAGTCAGATTTTCTACTTCGCGATAATCTTGTGGTTGTTCTAATCTGATATTCATTTCTTCTTTTGTTATTTCATTTTGACGGTGCAAAATTACGAAGAGTTGCGGAAAATGCCAAATTTCATGAGTCAATGTATCACAGCTCATTTAGAAAAGCGGGAAGCCGCACCGACTTCTTCGGCTTCAGCTTCCCGCCTTGCGTTTCTCTACCTTAGTATATTATACTGCTACGCCCGTCCGCATCACCTCGCGGTAGATGGGAGAGTCCTCGCCGCTTTCCAGGAGAATGGGTTCGATGTAAAGGCTCACTTTGTCAACGTCTCGACAGAGACTTGACGATGTTTCCCACCATGTTCCTTCCTCTACCTTTGGCACGATGACAGCTACGTCAATGTCGCTCCACTCATTGGGACAGTCTTTAGCGTAAGAGCCAAACATCATTACTTTTGTCGCTGGGTCAAAGCGAGGGGCTATAACTTCCTTGTAGCGACGCACTAACTCAAGGGCAAACTCCCTTGGCAGAATCCCCTGTATGCTGAGCGGCGTGAAGCCTATCGGGTCGACAATTTTTCCTGTAACTTTTCCAGTATCCATAAGTAAATCTGTTTGGTTTGACCTAATATCTCAGCTGTTTTCTCGCGGTTGAGAGCTCGAGCGACTTCATCTTTGATTTCCTGATAGCGAGCCTCGATATTCATTGGCTTGATTAAATCAATGAATTTTAATTGCTCCTCACTCATCTTGGTGTATAGGCCACAACCTTAGGTCTTCAGCCACGATGTCAAGCCATTTGTCTGCTCTCTCTTTGTTTGCCATAATTTATTCGTTTATATGGTTTACGGTGGCAAAGATACGATTTATTTTTCAGATTATCAACATTTCCTCGAAAAATCTGCCTTAATTGCTATACTTTGCCTATTGCCTTGCGGCACTTTTGTTTGTACTTCTCTGACAATTGCGGATGCATTACGGTGCCTCCTCGTTCTATGGTAGCGACGATCTTGAAGCCGGAATAGAGGCATATCTCACGCATGGCACGGATGGCACCACGTGACTGTTTGAACAGGATGTTCCAAGGCCAGGGGGTGGTACAGGTGCTGAGAGTCGTCTTTGCCTATCACACATTTCTCTTTAGTGCGGCATGCCATACAACAAATGCAAGGCTTGATGCTCAGGTCGTTGGTATAAACCGTCTGCACCTTGTCACCTCTTTGCTCTGCCTCTTCCCGCATGATGTCGAGCATCTGCGAAATCAAGCCCCTTTTCCGTGGGCTTCCGTTTATGATTAGTATGTTCATTAATTCATATTTCTTTTAATCAGTTTCATTACTTTTACGGGACAGTCTGAGCCAACTTCCAAATTGGGGCAGAGAGTCTCCTCGCCCGTATCAACAAATCCGCATTTTTCCATCACGCGACCAGACGCTGGGTTCGAAGGAAAGTAGTCTCCCCAAAGCACTGTAAAACCCTTTTCATTGAAACAATAGTCGATGACCATTCGAAGTGCATCCGTACAGATGCCCTTACCCCAAAACGGACGGGCGATCCAATAACCTACCTCTGCTTGATCTTCGGCAATCTTCAGGTTCGATGCAGATGCCGGGAGGTAGCCCACACAGCCAATGGCCTCTCCTGTCTCTTTCCATATGACTGCCCACATCCCTTCTGCGCTAAAGACATTCCGAATAATCTCCAGACTCTCCTCCACCGACTGATGTGGTGGCCATCCGGCGCGAGGCCCTACTTCTGGGTCGCTGGCGTATTTAAACAGCATCTCGGCATCACTCTCCTGCCAAGGACGCAACAATAACCTTTTTGTTTCCATATTATTTCTAACCATTTAACGCTACAAAATTACAAATTATTACAGTTGCTGCCAATTATCTGGAATAAGCTGCACGAAAATGTGATAGATAGTCTATTTGCTACGAATATAATGCCCTTCCTGTATGGCGGCGAAGAGGGCGACGCAAGCAATCATCCATGCAACGGGGATGAAGTATGACTGTCCGATGGTCATCATGCCGACAAAGAGCAGGAGACCTGTTAATTTGTTGGCTTTGGTGTGTAAGTATTCAATCCTATGTCTCACCACATACGAGCAGATGGCATTGACCATTTTCACCAGCGC
>CAJOQT010000094.1 GCA_905236875.1 uncultured Prevotella sp.
CAACCAGGCTATGGAGCTGGTACGTGCCAGTGGTCTCTATACTGTTCACACCCCCGTACCTGCCGGTCATGACTACTTCGACGAAGGTCTCTTCGGCAAGTACATGGGCAACTATCCGCAGAAGCTCGGCATCTCATGGGACGAGTTCATCGGCCTGGGACGTACCAATCCTGATGATCATGGTGAGAGGTTCTGCATGTCAACTTTCGCCTGCAACACCTGTCAGGAAGTCAACGGTGTATCGAAGCTGCACGGATGGGTCAGCCAGAAGATGTTTGCTAACATCTGGGCTGGTTATTACCCGGAAGAGAACCATGTGGGTTATGTCACCAACGGTGTTCATCTGCCTACCTGGGTGGCTACAGGCTGGCTGACGAATATCTATGAGAAATACCTGGATCCTGCCTTTATGACTGACCAGTCGAACGAGGAGAGGTGGAAGGGCATCTACAATTGTCCCGATGAGGAACTTTGGAAGGCTCGTATGGTCATGAAGCAGAACCTGATCTATTACATCAGAAAGCAGTTCAATGCAACATGGCTGAAGAATCAGAACGACCCCTCACGTATCACCAAATTGGCAGAACGTTTTAATCCCAACGCACTGATTATCGGTTTCTGCCGCCGTTTTGCCACTTATAAGCGTGCACACCTGCTGTTTACTGACTTGGAGCGTCTGAGCCGTATCGTGAACAATCCCGACCGTCCCGTTGTATTCCTGTTTGCAGGTAAGGCACATCCCGCCGATGGTGCCGGTCAGGAACTGATCAAGAGAATCTATGAGATCTCACAGCGCGATGAGTTTCAGGGCAAGGTCATCTTCGTCGAGGACTACGATTTCCTGTTGGCTCGTCGTCTTGTGTCAGGCGTCGATATCTGGATGAATACACCGACGCGTCCTTTGGAGGCCTCGGGCACATCGGGCGAGAAGGCCGAGATGAACGGTGTTGTGAACCTCAGCGTGAAGGATGGCTGGTGGCTGGAGGGCTATCGCGAGGGTGCCGGCTGGGCTCTCACCGAGAAGCGCACCTACCAGAACCAGGAATATCAGGACCGGCTCGATGCCGCTACCATTTATGCGTTGCTTGAGAATGAGATTATACCTCTTTATTATAACAAGAACAAGAAGGGTATCTCCGAAGGATGGGTGAAGGTCATCAAGAACTCCATTGCACAGATTGCTCCTCACTATACGATGAAGCGTCAGCTCGATGACTACTACGAGAAATTCTACAACAAGGAGGCCAGGCGCTTCAAGGAACTGTCGAAGAATGACAACCGTCTGGCCAAGGAGATTGCACAGTGGAAGGAAACCGTTGCCGAGCGTTGGGATGCCATCAACGTGGTAAGTGCCGAGTGGGACTATCCCGCAACGGGTGCTGAAGTCGGTCAGAAATACCATCTGAAATATGTCATCAACGAGCAGGGACTGGACGATGCCATCGGACTGGAGATGGTGGATATCTACACCGACAAGAACGGCGAGGAGCGGGTGTATCACATTGAGCCGCTGGTAATGACAGGCCGTGAAGGCAATAACTACACCTTCGAGGCCACGCTGGCTCCCCATCAGTTCGGACAGTATAGGGGTGCCGTCCGCATGTACCCGAAGAACAAGCATCTGCCTCACCGTCAGGACTTCTGCTACATTAAGTGGCTGGAGTTGCCAGACTATGCCTAGGCTTTCATCGCCCAGATGAGGCGGGCACAGTCGGAATATGCTGAAAAAGAGAGGTATGGGTGCAGGCGTTCGAAGTGTTACCATCATTGAACATCCTGCCACCCATACCTTTCACTTGAATGGTACTCCTGCCACCGACAACACTAGGGGTGTTGCCATCGAATAAAGGATATTATACAATGCCCTGGGCAAGCATAGCCTTGGCAACCTTCATGAAGCCGGCAACGTTGGCACCCTTGACGTAGTTGACGTAGCCGTCAGGCTGCTTGCCGTATTTGACACACTGTTCGTGGATGCCGGACATGATATGGTGCAGGCGCTGATCGACTTCTTCGGCTGTCCACGACATACGCATGGAGTTCTGTGTCATCTCCAGTCCGCTGGTGGCTACACCACCGGCATTGACGGCCTTGCCAGGAGCAAAGAGCTGACCGGCAGCAATAAACTTATCGACGGCCTCGGCTGTGCATCCCATGTTCGACACCTCAGCGACGCATAGCGGCTTCTGGGCAAGGATGGCATCGGCATCGGCACCGTTCAGCTCGTTCTGTGTAGCACAGGGCAGGTAGATGTCGGCCTTCTGCTCCCACGGCTTCTTGTTCTCAAAGAACTGTGCGCCGTCGAACTCTTCCTCGTAGGGCTGGCAGACATCATTGCCGCTGGCACGCAGCTCCAGCAGGTATTCTATCTTTTCATCGTCAAGGCCTGCAGGATCGTATATGTAGCCGTCGGGGCCGCTGATGGTGATGACCTTGGCACCCAGCTCGGTAGCTTTCTTCGCGGCACCCCATGCGACGTTGCCGAAACCGGAAAGAGCTACCGTCTTGCCCTTGATGTCGAGTCCGTGGGTGGTGAGCATGTGGTTGACGAAGTAGAGTGCACCATAGCCTGTTGCCTCTGGACGCAGGATGCTGCCGCCCCACTCAAGACCCTTGCCGGTGAGTGTGGCACCGTGGAACTGCGAGGTGATCTTCTTGTACATGCCGAAGAGATAGCCAATCTCGCGTCCTCCTACACCGATGTCGCCTGCCGGCACGTCGAGGTCGGGACCGATTACCTTATAGAGTTCCATCATGAATGCCTGGCAGAAGCGCATCACTTCGTTGTCGCTCTTGCCCCGGATGCTGAAGTCCGATCCGCCCTTGCCGCCGCCCATAGGCAGTGTGGTAAGTGCGTTCTTGAATGTCTGCTCAAAGCCCAGGAACTTCAGGATGCTCAGGTTTACCGACGGGTGGAAGCGCAGTCCGCCCTTGTAGGGGCCGATGGCGCTGTTGAACTGTACGCGGTAGCCGATGTTTACCTGTACCTCGCCCTTGTCGTCAACCCAAGGCACGCGGAAGGTCGTGATGCGCTCAGGCTCAACGAGGCGCTCGACGATCTTGGCTTTCTCAAACTCCGGATGCTGGTTATAGACATCTTCGATGGAAAGAAGGACTTCCTTGACTGCTTGTAAATACTCTGCTTCGCCTGGATGCTTACGTTCCAGCTGCTGCATGATGTTTTGTACGTTCATAGTTTTCTGTTATTTAAAGGTTATTTGATAATCCGTAATTCTTCATTCTCAATCCTTCTTCCTGAAATAGTCGTTGTGCATCTTGATGGCAAAGATGATCACACTGCAGGTAAATGTGATGAGGTTGGTGATGAGCAGGTAGATGTTTCCGATTAGAATGCCCTGAATCACGAAGGCAAGGCATCCGATGGCCATCATGATGAAGCCTGGAAGGGAAATGCCGTCAGTGTTGCGTGTACGAATAGTCTGAATGGCCTGGGGCAGATAGCCGAGGATAAGACCAATACTTGCAACCCAGCCGCAAATGTGAATTAATAATTCATTCTCCATAGTTGTCTGTCATTTAAAGTTTCAACATACAAAGATACGAAAAAGATACGTTCATGCTATCAGAAGTGCATCTTTTTTACATATTATTAATAAAATGTTGAGAAGTTAGGAAGTTTCTTCCATAAAATGTGTACCTTTGCAGCAGAATATGAAACATGTTATATTAAGTATCATTATCCTGCTGTCCTTCTGCAGTCAAGCCAGGGCGCAGGAGCCAGACTTCGATTTCAACAAGTATCGTGCTGCCATGCAGGACTGTGCATATCCGCGGTATGCAAAATCTTCAGCCGATGTCAGGTTCATTGCATACGCTCTTATCGACGTTGACGGCGATGGAAAGTCGGAGGTGTGGGTTCGTAGCGATGAGGGGCAGGACTGGCAGGGGGTGTTTGCCCTTGTCGGAGACAACGGTGTGGAGCTGTTGGCTGATGCCGACGTGTGTAGCGAGCTGTCGTTCTATAAGAATGCAGTGGGTTTCCAAAGCTATATCTCTCCGGGTAGGGTAGATGAGGCCTTTTCGGTGGTGAAAGACAGCCGTATTGTCACCTTGGGCATCAAACATTATGAGTTTAATATTTTTTCCGAAGAACAGGAGACTCTTGACGAGTATTACTTCTTGGATGACAAGGCTGTTGATGAAGAAACCTACGACCAGGCCTTTAATGCATTAGGCGACAAGATTGAGGTCTCTCCCGTCTGGCACGATGTTCTTCCTTCTGTTGAAGAAATAGACGACGATAAACGATGAACAGCAATCTTCCTTCTGAATTCAACAACTTCTTCCTCAAGGACGTGTCGTTTGTGAATCTGATGACGCGCCGTATTTTCAACGTGCTGATCGTGGCCAACCCCTATGATGCCTTCATGCTGGAGGACGACGGGCGCGTCGATGAGAAGATTTTTGCCGAGTATGTCGATCTGGGCCTCCGCTACCCGCCGACGTTCACACAGGTCAGTACGACCGAGGAGGCCGACGAGGTGCTGAAAACCACCGACGTCGATCTCGTCATTTGTATGCCTGGTAATGCCGACAACGATGCCTTTGCTGTGGCCCGTGACGTAAAGCAGGCGGCCCCCCATATCCCCTGCGTGGTGCTGACACCTTTTTCCCACGGCATCTCCCAGCGCATTGAGAATGAAGACATGTCCATCTTCGACTATGTGTTCTGCTGGCTGGGTAATACCAACCTCATCCTCAGCATCATCAAACTCATTGAGGACAAGATGAACATCGAGCATGACATCCGGGAAGCCGGCGTGCAGATGATCTTGCTGGTCGAGGACAACATCCGTTTCTACTCGTCCATACTCCCGTATCTCTACAGCTATATCCTTGCACAGAGCAAGAACTTCTCGACCGAGGCGCTGAACCCCCATGCTGCCGCACAGCGCAAGCGCGGACGTCCCAAGGTAGTGCTGGCCACCGACTATGAGGAGGCGATGGCACTCTATGAGAAGTATCACGACAATACGCTGGGTGTTATCAGCGACACGCGTTTCCCAATGAAGCGTGTAACAGGCCGTCTGTCGAGGGTTGATGAGGGCGATGCCGAGGCCGGCCTGAAACTGTTGAGTGAGATACGCCGTCGTGACGAGTATGTGCCGCTTATCCTTCAGAGCAGTGAGACCGTCAACCGTGCCAAGGCGGAGGCAGAGCGTTTCCACTTCATCGACAAGAACTCGAAGAAGATGAACATTGACCTGCGCCATCTGCTGGAGGAACACATGGGCTTTGGCGACTTTGTCTTCCGCAATCCGGAAACCAAACAGGAAGTGATGCGCGTCTCGACGCTGAAGGAGCTTCAGGACAACATCTTCAAGATTCCTGAGGACTCCATGCTCTATCATATCTCGCGCAACCACATGAGTCGCTGGCTGTGTGCGAGGGCCATCTTCCCCGTATCACAGTTCCTGAAGACCGTTACTTGGCATAAGCTGCAGGACGTGCAGGCTCATCGTCAGATTATCTTCGATGCCATTGTACAATACCGCCAAATGAAAAATGTCGGTATCGTGGCCGTCTTTGACCGAGGCAAGTTCGACCGCTATGCCCACTTTGCCCGCATCGGCGATGGCTCTCTGGGCGGTAAGGGACGTGGTTTGGCTTTCCTCGACAATATCGTGAAACGTCATCCGGAACTGCAGCAGTGGCAGGGGGCTACCGTCACTATTCCCAAGACAGTCGTACTGTGTACCGACCTCTTCGATGAGTTCATGGACTCCAATAACCTGTGGAGTATCGCACTGAGCGATGCCAGCAACGAGGAGATACTCAGCCACTTCATGCGTGCCCAGTTGCCCGACTCACTCATTGCCGACTTCTTCACATTCTTCGAGGCAGTCAAGGCACCCATCGCCGTGCGCTCGTCGTCATTGCTTGAAGATTCTCACTACCAGCCGTTTGCAGGCATTTATTCTACCTATATGATTCCGTACTTGCCTGACAAGTACGAGATGCTGCGCATGCTGGCCTGTGCCATCAAGGGTGTCTATGCGTCGGTCTATTACCGTGACTCGAAGGCTTACATGACGGCAACCTCCAATGTCATCGACCAGGAGAAGATGGCTGTTATCCTGCAGGAGGTGGTAGGCAAGCAGTACGGCGACCGTTACTATCCCAACTTCTCGGGTGTGCTGCGTTCGCTGAACTATTATCCCATCGGCGACGAGACGGCAGAGGAGGGTATTGCCTCGCTCGCACTGGGATTGGGCAAATACATCGTCGATGGCGGTCAGACGCTCCGCGTTTCACCCTATCATCCGCATCAGGTGCTGCAGACAAGTGAGATGGACATCGCACTGAAGGAGACGCAGACACGTTTCTATGCGCTGGACATGAAACATGTGGGTGGTGACTTCAAGGTCGATGACGGATTCAACATCTTGAACCTTCGCGTGAAGGAGGCCGACAAAGACGGCTCGCTGACCTATATCGCCTCTACCTACGACCCCTATGACCAGGTGATTCGTGACGGCATCTACGAGGGAGGCCGAAAGGTCATCTCTTTCTGTGGCGTGCTGCAACAGGGTGTGTTCCCGTTGCCTGAGTTGCTGCAACTGGTACAGAAGCTGGGAGCCGACGAGATGAAACGTCCCGTCGAGATAGAGTTCGCCTGCAACGTCAACAACGACAGGACAGGTGATCTTTACCTGCTTCAGATACGTCCCATCGTCGATTCCAAGCAGGTGCTTGACGAAGACCTCACGGCTATACCTGACGAGCAGTGCCTGCTGCGCTCGCACAACTCTTTGGGACATGGTATCAGCGAGGATGTCTTCGATGTGGTCTATGTGAAGACCGACGATGACTTCACGGCAGCCAACAACCCGCTGATTGCCGACGACATCGAGCGCATCAACCGACGTTTTCTCAATGGCGACTTCGAGGGAGGGGCATACGTCCTCATCGGACCAGGCCGTTGGGGTAGCAGCGACCCTTGGCTGGGCATTCCCGTCAAGTGGCCTCATATCTCGGCAGCGCGTGTCATCGTTGAGGCCGGTCTGAAGAACTATCATGTCGATCCGTCCCAGGGTACCCACTTCTTCCAGAACCTCACGTCGTTCGGCGTGGGCTATTTTACCATCAACACTTATACGGGCGACGGCATCCTGCAACAGAGCATCCTCGATGCCATGCCGGCCATTGAGGAGACGCAGTATGTCAGACACGTACGCTTCGACCGTCCGCTCAAGATCATGATGGACGGCAAGAAGCAGCATGGCGTCGTCCTGCTGCCTGAACCCCTGAACTCCTGAACCCCTGATAATAATCGTTTAACAGCATAAAACAATGAGTATGAAGAAGATTATTTTACTTGTCGCCCTGACCGTCATCATGACGACCAAGGCATCAGCCCAGAGCTATGATAGCGACTGGACATTGAACACACGTCTTTGGACGACCAACTACTTTGCCGCATCACTCTACGATCTGGCAGAGGGCCTTGTAAAAGCCTTTGCCTTTGAAGGTAACAAAAAGGACTCCATTCTTGCTGATCGCATCATTCCCGACTGCGACCTCATATTCCCTATCGGCCTGCAGAAAAAAGGCTTTGAAGGCGCGGGGGACATCTACGGCCCCTACCATTATGCCTTTGGCAATCCCTTCAAGCATATCGGTGACTATAGCGTAGGTCTCGATGTGTCCTATCATCCCTCGGTCGTAGGTGCATACGCCGGTGCCTACTTCAAGAGCCAGGAGATTGTCTTCAAGAGTACCGACGACAACCTGCGCGGCTTCTATTTCCAGCCGCGTGCCGGACTGATTTTCGGTAACAGGCAGCACTCGTTCGAAGCCGGTGTGTTCTACGATGTCCTGACTGGTTGCGGTGGCTCATGGGAAATAAGAAGTATTTACAATGAATATTTAATGAGTCCAATCGAACCGGAAAAAGACATGCTCGAGGGCGGATTGGGGCTTGATTTCGCCTTCTCAACATCTGACAAGGCAGACATCTACAAGACATCCCTCCAGTTCTCCATGCCCCTGCACAACTTCATCAACGAGGATTACCATAATGGTCTGTTCCATGGTTTGAAGCGCCGTGTGGGCTACATCTCGCTGACACAGCGCATACGGCTTTGAAAATAAAGCTTGAAATATGAATGAAGCCCTGTCTGCAAATTGCAGGCAGGGCTTGCTGTTTTATTGAGTCATTGATTTTCAAAGCTCTGCATCCGAGCACTGGAAGGTAGTGCCTCTTCTTACATCGCCTGTTTCCAGTCCCAGCTTGAACCATTTCATACGCTGTTTCGACGTGCCGTGGTTGAACGACTCCGGCACGGCATAGCCCTGTGCCTTCTTCTGCAGGTAGTCGTCGCCGATCTTCAGGGCACAGTCAATGGCCTCCTCGATGTCACCGTCCTCTAACGAGCTGAAACGCTTGTTGTCGTGGTGCGCCCAAACACCGGCATAGAAGTCGGCCAGCAACTCCAGACGCACGCTGACCTTGTTGGCTTCAGCCTGACTGAGGCGTTCCATCTGCTGGTGAGCCTTCTGCAGCGTACCCGTCATATACTCCACATGGTGTCCCACCTCATGGGCTATCACGTAGGCGTAGGCAAAATCACCGTCGGCACCCAACTGGCGTTTCATCTGGGTAAAGAACGACAGATCGATATACAGCTTCTCGTCGCCAGAGCAGTAGAACGGGCCCATCTGGGCGGAACCCTGTCCGCACGCCGTCTGCACACCGTCAGTATAAAGCACCATAACGGGCTTCTTGTACTCACCCCAGCCCTGCTCTTGGAAGATCTGTCCCCACACGTCCTCCGTGCCGGCGAGAATCTGACTCGAGAAGTCGGCCAACTGCTGCTCCTCCGCAGTAAACTCACGGTCGTTGGGCGTGACTGTCTGCGTCTGTGAGTTGGTCACTTCGTTGACTACAGCATTCAGCGCACCCTGTGTTCCGCCGCTGAAATATCCAATCACTGCGGCCAGCAGAAGAGCACCTATTCCGCCAATTCCGGCCTTTGCACCACCGCTCATACGCCGGCGGTCATCCACATTGTCGCTCATGCGACGTCCGTCTAATTTCATAGTCTTGTCTTTTATTAATTGATTGTTTGATTGTTTGATTGTTTGGTGCTGCAAATATACGATTTTTTTCTGAAAAGTGGTATCATCTCCCTGTTTTTTTTACGAAAGACCCCAAAAGAAGTCTTGCAACCTCTTTTGGGGGACCATTTTCTTTCATTCTTTTATTCTTTCATTCTTACAAAGGGTAGTCCTCAAATGCATAGAGCACGGTACTCAGGTAGCGCTCACCCGTATCGGGCAGCAGCACCACAATCTTCTTGCCCTTGTTCTCAGGACGCTTGGCCACCTCGATGGCTGCGAAGAGGGCGGCACCTGCCGAGATACCTACCAGCAGACCTTCTGACTGGGCCACCTCACGACCCGTGCGGATGGCATCGTCGTTCTCTACGTCGAATACCTCGTCTATCACGCTGGCATCATACGTCTTGGGTACGAAGCCGGCACCGATACCCTGAATCTTGTGGGGACCGCTCTTTCCGCCGTTCAGTACAGGCGAAGACTTGGGTTCTACGGCAATGATCTTCACGTTGGGGTTCTGCTCCTTCAGATACTTGCCTGTACCGCTGATGGTGCCACCGGTTCCTACACCGCCAATGAAGATATCCACCTTCCCGTCGGTATCGCGCCAGATTTCGGGACCTGTCGTGGCATAGTGCTTGGCGGGATTCGCACCGTTCTCGAACTGCTGCAGGATAACTGAGCCGGGAATCTCGTCGCGCAACGCCTCGGCAGCGCGGATGGCACCTGGCATGCCGTCTTTGCCAGACGTGAGACGCACCTCGGCACCGTAGGCCTTCACGAGGTTCCTGCGCTCCACACTCATGGTCTCGGGCATGGTAAGGATAAGATGGTAGCCTTTGACGGCTGATACCAGTGCCAGTCCTACGCCCGTATTTCCGCTTGTTGGCTCGATGATGGTGGCGCCGGGCTTCAGGATGCCCTTGGCCTCCGCATCCTCAATCATCGCCAGTGCGATACGGTCCTTTACGCTGCCGCCGGGGTTGAAAAACTCTACTTTTGCAATTACCGGGGTCTCCAGACCCTTTGCCTGTGAATACTTGTTGAGCTCTAAGAGTGGGGTGTTGCCGACGAGCTCTGTCAGCTGCTTTGCAATCTTTGTCATAATCTTATCCTTTTATAATTAATAAATAATGTAATAACCTTCTCTTGCCGATGTGATGTAATCACGCTGCAAAGGTACGGTGTTTTCCCCACTCCCACAATAGCTCTTTTATGGCATTCTATATACCATAAATATGGTATTAGCCACCACTATTGCTTCTTTGTAGCTACTTTCTTCACCTCTGTAGCCTCGTATCCAATCTTCTTGAAGCCTTTGATGAGGTTCTGAACGTTGGTTTTATCAGCATCATACTCGATAGTGACAGTCTTGGTCTTGAGATCTGTGATAATGTTTTTGACACCTTTCTCAAAACGCAGGTTGCCCTTGATCTTCTTCTCACAATTCTCGCAATGCATCTGAGGATTGGTGGTGAACACAACGGTCTTGATGTCTTTGGCCAAAGCGACCATAACGGTCAGCATCATGGCACCTAATACTAATACTTTTTTCATAATCAATACTTAGTTAATTTTACATTTAATCGTTTGAAAATCAATGAGTTACATTAACAATATATAACTAATAAAATTTGGTCAAGTG